>CAZMUV010000018.1:0-51127 GCA_964569345.1 uncultured Maribacter sp.
TGGGTTTTGAGGAAACTAAAATTGGGGAATGGTTCCATAAAATTGGAGTAGGTCTCTTAAAAAAAGAAGATTCGAATTATGAGTTTCATAAACCCTATGCCATTAAGCCTGCGGAGTTCAGGACTATGGCAAAGGCAAATAGCCTTAATATTGATTGTATATCCGCCAAGGTGAATGGGTATTCTTATGAATTACGCAAAGAAATTGAACTAAAAGAGGCAGGTTTCAACATCAACTATCATTTAAAAAATACAGGCGTAAAAGCGATTCATACCACGGAATACAGTCATAATTTTATTGCGATAGATAACGATGTGATTGGAGCGAATTACGTACTTGATTTTCCCTTTGGCCTAAAACCCAAACTATTTGGAGAGACGGTAAATCCAGAGTCAGCTGTGGTTATCGGTCCTAACGCCATCAATTTTAATAACATACCAACAGCACCTTTTTTCTTTAGTAATCTTAGTGGTGGAGAACGGGTTAAAAGCGCATGGCAACTCCTACATCTAAAAACCAAAGTGGGTATTCGAGAAAATAGTAATTTCACCACAGACAAAATAAACCTTTGGGGATGGAAACATGTGGTGAGTCCGGAAGTATTTTTTGAGATTAATCTTAGCCCAGGAGAATCAGCAGAATGGACTCGGAAGTATGAGATTTTTCAGCTATAGGGGTGAAAAAAGCAAGGTCTTTCTTCAATTAATCGACAGCTAGTTTTTCAAGTGCTTCTTTGTATTCCGCTTTTGAATTAGCGTTGAGCAACACGTTTTCATTTTTAGGAAATACCAATTTAGTCTCATTATTAATCAGAAATTTTCGTGGGCACGTACCATTTCCTGCTTCCAAATACGCAAGTGACTCTTTAAACGCATGCGGTTCCCAAATCGCACACAAGGGCTCTGGCAATGGATTCTCTTTTGAAGCAAAAGCGGTCGCCATTTTCGAAACATCGCGCTGAGATACTAGTTCATGCAAGGCAGCTTCATCCATAAGGGGTAAATCACAAGCTAAAACGAGCCATGCTACCTCAGGAAATTGCTGGTGAGCAGAGAGCAAACCGTTGTAAGGGCCCCTAAATTCATTAAGATCAACAATACCATTTATGGCATCAGGAAACTCTTTACGCTGCTCTTCACGTATACTCATATATGTAGCGTCACATATATTGTTTAACATGTTATACAAATAATCCCTTTGTGGAAGCCCGTGATAGGCTATCAAACCCTTATCAGCGCCCATTCGGGTACTTTTACCTCCCGCAAGAACGAGGCCGTATATTTTAGCGTTGGAAATCATTGGTACCTCCCGTTTTCTGTTCTAAAACAATGGTTGTAATTCTAATATCATGCGACAAAGCCTTACACATATCGTAAATGGTAAGTGCTGCAATAGAAACTCCTGTAAGTGCTTCCATCTCTACTCCTGTTTTTCCGTCACATTTCACGGTACACGAAATTTCAAACGCATTGTTCGCAGGAACAATATCTAAATTGATTTTAGTAAGATTGATTTGATGGCAAAGCGGAATCAGCTCCGATGTCTTTTTTGCGCCTTGAATTCCTGCCAAAACTGCCGTCTGTACCACACTACCCTTTTTTCCTAAAAAATCTTGCTCCGATAAAATTTTAAATGCTGCTTCTGGAAATTCAACCGTTCCTCTAGCTACGGCCGTTCTATTCGATATCGTCTTATTAGACACATCTACCATATCTGCTTGACCGGCATCATTTATATGTGAAAGTTTTTTTGTCATTATCCGCCAATAGAAGTCATGGAATTGGAAAAAACATCGGCATATTTCTCTTGTGCCTCAAAGCCAGTTTTTGATCGGCTCCCAATTGCTTTTAAAATTTCTTGCTTAATTTTTTCTTCTGAATTTGGCTTGCGTAAGATGTCTCTTAAATTGGTACTTGCCTGAGCGTACAAACACGTAATCACATCTCCCGTTGCAGAGATACGTAAGCGATTGCAGCTACCACAGAATGTTCTACTAAAAGAAGGAATAACGCCAAAAGTGCCTTTAAAACCAGGTATTTTATAGTTCATAGAGGTTGATGTGGCAGGCGATTCCAGTTTGTAATAATCCGGATAGACTTCACGGATATAGTCCAATATACGTTTGTAATCCCAAGCAATGGATTCAAAGGTTTTAGACCCTCCGTTAAAAGGCATTTCCTCTAAATACCGAACGGAAACATCATAGTGTTTCGCTAATTCCAAGATGGGAATAATATCCTGTGTATTCTGACCTTCTAATGCAATAAAATTAATGCGAACATTAAAGCCTTCACTAATTAAACGCAATAGATTATTATGCACTGTATCGTACTGATCTCTTCTGGTAATACGCTCGAAAGTAGCCTTGTCAATCGCATCTAAACTGACATTCATATTCTTGATTCCTAATGCTTTTAGTTCATCAATATACGGACCAATCAATGTAGCATTCGTTGTTACCGAAATATCATCTAGACCCTCTAAACCGGCTAAATGCCGTAACAACACCATCAAATCTTTGCGCACAAAGGGTTCTCCTCCTGTAATTCTAAGTTTATTAATGCCTTGAGAAACCAAAATAGTGCTTAACCTGGATAATTCGTCAATGGTGAAAAGTGCATCATTCTTGGCAAAATTTATACCCTCTGCTGGCATACAATAATTACAGCGTAGGTTGCAACGATCTGTTACCGCCAAACGCAAGTAATTTATTTCTCTATTATGGTTATCTATCAACATCTGCTTTTTCAAATTCAAGTTCAAGTTCAAGTTCAAGTTCAAAAGTCAAGTTCAAACTCAATAATTGGTAATATGTATTTTCATTTATTTATATGCGAAAAACTAATTAAGGATGTGCGGAGACCCAAACCGTTTTGTCCTTAAATAATTCCTTTTTCCAAATGGGAACAGTTTCCTTTAGCGTATCGATTAAAAAACGACAGGCCTCAAAACATTCCGAACGGTGAGCGGAGGAGGCACCAACAATAACTACAGGTTCTTCCACATTTTTCATTCCCACAGCGTGTTTGATTACCACCTTTTGCAAATTCCACTTTTCAATGGCTTTGTCAGCAATTTTCTCCATCTCCTTCAATGCCATTTTTTCATAGGTCTCAAATTCCAAGCCTACTACTTCTTGTTGTGCTGTAAATTCTCGTACGGCACCTACAAAAACACAGATACCTCCACTGTGTGGATGCGATAATTGCGCATACACGGTGGAAGTATCAATTTGATCTACAATCTCTATATACTTCTTCATCAACCGCCGCTTACTGGTGGTATAACCGCCACCTCATCATTGTCTTTCAAAGGTACATCATCTTGGGCATATTCACTGTTTACTGCGACAGCCAAAGAGGTTAATTTTGCTAATTCCGAATACTCTTGAATCAATAGTTCTTTGAGTTCCCCAACCGAGTTTGGTCTATAGTCATTAGCAGAAAAAACCTTTTGGGAAGCGCCAACGATGTCCTTTGCTATTCCAAAAAAAAGTACCTCCATAGCTTATCCTATAATTTCTTTATCCATTAAGGAAGTTATAAAAGGCTGTTTGTAAATTCTTTTCCCTGTAGCTTTTTTTAAGGCTATAGAAACCGCAGCTCCAGCGGGCGGCAAGGTTGGTTCTCCAAGTCCGGTAGGACTTAAGGTATTCTTTACAAAATGAGTTTCTACCGTTGGTGCTTCACGCATACGAATAAGGCGGTAACTATCGTAATTTTTAGAGGTTGGCGTGCCGTTCTCAAAAGAAAAATTACTGTACATGGCATGGCCTACACCATCTATAACGCCACCCTCTATTTGGTTCAATGCGCCTAACGGGTTTACTACAATACCGCAGTCGACCGCTACGGTTACTTTTTTAACCACAGGTTGATTGTTTTCCATTACAATATCAGCCACTTCGGCAACATGGGTATTATGACAATAGTATGCGGAAAATCCTTGATACACGCCTTCTTTTGGAGTCCGATAACCCGATTTCTCTACTACGAGATTAATAACATCTTCCATACGTTCTGCAGAATACTGTATGCGCTCATCTTCGCTTCCTTTCACTTTTTGCAAAAGGTCTAATCGCATTTGCACAGCGTCTATCTCCAAGGCTTCGGCAATCTCATCTAGAAAGCTCTGCTCTGCGTAGGAAAGGAAGTTTGTATACGGTGCACGCCATGCCCCAGTCGTAATATTGCTCTTATAAGAAGCTACATCTACCTGATAGTTATCCAAGGTACCTGCTGGAAAAAAGTTAGGAATTAATCCGTACATATTTCCACCAACCGCGGCTTCCTTTAATTGATAACCGGTAAGTTCGCCATCCTTTATACTTGCCTTGATACGGTATTTGATTGCCGGTCGATACACCCCTGTAGCCATATCATCTTCACGAGATGAAACCATTTTTACGGGCTTCCGGATAGCATCCGAAATTTCAGCTGCTTCCAATACAAAATCACTATATAAACGTCTACCGAAACCACCGCCCATACGGGTCATTTCGCAATGCACATCTGCCACATCACGACCCAACATATCAGCAACTGCAGCTGCGCCAGATTCTGGAGTTTGAATAGGACCAACTAGATGTACCTTAGTCTCAGTTACATCAGCAAAGAAATTCATAGGTTCCATACAATTATGAGGCAGGAACGGAGATTCGTAGGTACGTTCTATTACTTTATCAGCTTCTTTAAAGGCCTTATCAACATCACCGTCTTTACGTAAGGTCGTAAATTCGGTACCGTCTAGTAATGCTATTAATTCTTTATCATGTGATTCCGTACTTTCCATTTCGGAAGCATTGCTCCATGTTGCTTTAATCGCTTTTTTACCCTGCATGGCCTTCCAGGTACTTTCCGCTATAACCACAACCTTATCCGTATCTCCGAGTTTCACAGACCAATTACCGCGCTCCTTCTCCAACAATCCCCTTGCTTTGGTGCCAATTCTAATAACATCGATAACCCCTGGTATCGCTTTAGCATCGGTATCATCATAAGATTCCAACTGCTGCCCAAAAGATGGCGGCCTTAAAACGTTGGCGTAGACCATTCCGTCTACTTTATAATCCATTCCGTAAAGCGGTTTACCAGTAATAATTTCATCTATATCTACATTACGGGTATCCGTACCAATAATGGTATAATCCTTTGGGTCTTTTAATTTTACTTTTCCAGCAACCTCCTGCGCATTTGTATCCTTAAATTCAGGGTTTTCTGATTTGGATTCATCGCCTTCCGCACCTTCAGATATAGGAATCTGTAATTTAGCAGCCTCCTTAACCACATCGCCATAACCTAAAGTCTCGCCCTTTGCATTGGTAATCACACCCTGTTTAGCAGAACATTCAGAAGCATCAACGCCCCATCGAGCCGCAGCTGCATTTACCAACATTTGACGAGCGGTTGCTCCTGTCTGTCGCAATGCATCCCATCCAAAACGAATGGACTGGCTTCCTCCCGCTACTTGGCGTTGGTAATTTTTGGTATCTAGTACCCCTTGTACTACGTTCACATTTTCCCAAAGCACATCGAGTTCTTCGGCAATAATCATGGGCATAGAGGTTTTTACCCCTTGGCCAATTTCCGGGTTTGGAGAAAACAAGGTTACCATACCTTCATCGGATATCTTGATGAAAGCATTAAAGTCGTTATAATTAAGTTTGGAAATATCGACCGGCATTTTCACATTGTCTTTGCATGCTGTGAAAAGATTGAAACCGATCAGCATTCCGCCACTCGCAAGCGAAGAAGTTCTCAAAAAAGACCTTCTGCTAAATTTAGTTGATATTATACTTGACATGTTTTTCGAGTTTTAGGTTAGGCCATTTTTTTCTCAGCAGCCTTTACGACTGCATTTTCAATTCGATTGTAAGACGCACAACGACATATATTACCGTGCATTGCAGTTCGAATATCTTCTCTAGAGGGGTTCGGATTCTTTTCCAAAAAAGCCGAGGCTGTCATGATTTGACCAGATTGGCAATACCCGCATTGCGGAACATCTACCTCTTTCCATGCCTGTTGCACAGGATGGGACCCGTCTTCCGATAAGCCCTCTATGGTTGTAATTTCCTTTCCATCTAGCTGGGAAACTTGTAATTGACAGCTACGGGCGGCTGTTCCGTCTACATGAACAGTACAGGAACCACATTGGCCTATTCCACAGCCAAATTTGGTCCCGACCATGTCTAAATCCTCTCGTAAGGCCCAAAGCAAGGGCATGTCTGGTGTAGCCTCGATTTCTTGAGACACACCATTAATTTTTAGTTTGTACGTTGGCATCTTAAATTGTGTTTTAGTTTTTAAAAACAAGAAAGCTGAAAAAAGGGATTCTGTTCATAAAACAGCCTGTTTACTGCAATAACTTCTAAGTTAGTGATAAATATGAAACGGTTCAAACCTTCTGGAATTCATTTAACCTTTTGTTAAGTTAAAACCACAAGCCAAGGAGAAGGATTTATTTTCTATTTACAAACTTGGCCTTCTCGGACTTTTTATAAAAATTAGTAGGTTTCTCTGCACTGCTCAAAAAAATATTCTCAAAAACGACAGTGTTCTTTGGAACACCTATGTCTTTGCCTTCGTAGGCATACCAAGTAACAGACTTTGGTAACTGTATCCCTTCCACATTTGCCCAATTGTCATAACGAATCCATTTTACGTTTTCGGATATGGCTCCACTTCTATAGGTTACGGTATAACCTAGCCATTGCATTTGAAATGTTTCTGGGTCGTAATGTAAAAAGTATTCATCTTTTGGCGACGTGCCTATTCCTGAATTATAGCTTACGCTTATACCTGGGTAGGATTTTCCTTCAAACGCTAAAGGCTCCGTTTCTGAATATACAATTCCTTCATCTGCCAAAACAAAAGGCATGGCAAAGAAGTAAAACATAAGGTTATGATAGAAAATGGCATCGCCGCTATAGCTTGCGCCTTCATCCAACAACCAAACTTCAGAACCATCAAAGCCCATACTCGCTTCTGGCATAGTAATTTTATCTTTTCTACTCTTAAGCGCAATCGTGTGCGTTTCCGGGGCATCCGTTTTTGGAATGGTAAATTCCAATGTTTTAAACGTTTTCCAAGAATCCAAGCCGCCATGGGCGTCAAAAACTTTTAGCACATCCTTCGGATACGTAATTTTCACAGCAGTTTCAGCAAGCGGACTGTCCGTTCGTTTCTGCTCCAATTTACTTTTATCGCTCTTACAAGAAAACAATAGGACAACAAGGGGAAAAATCAATATGTTCTTCATCAACATTTATATTTAGTTCTATTACGTCGTGTTAAGATACATTAATTAACAGATTGGTTTATTTTTGCTATCCATGCAACATGTAAAATATATTACGAGTCCACAGAACGCGCTGATAAAACAGATGTTACTCCTTAAAGAAAAATCTAGGGAACGACGAAAAACAGGTCTTTTTATTCTTGAAGGGAGGCGGGAGCTACACTTGGCGCTAAAAGCTGGATATGTTGTAGATACCTTTTGCTTCTGTGATGCTTTGGTAGCTGTTGACAGCTTGGAAGCCGAATTACAGCTAGATGCATCCGTGCAGCGCATTAACCTCTCGTTAGAAGTGTATAAAAAAGTAGCGTATCGCGATACCACAGAAGGGGTAATCGCCATAGTGAAATCAAAATCACACGAGCTCTCGGAATTAAATTTAAAAAACAAAAACCCTTTTATCCTAGTCGCAGAGGCACCAGAAAAACCTGGAAATATTGGTGCGTTGTTAAGAACTGCCGATGCTGCAAATTTGGATGCCATACTCATCGCAAACCCAAAGACCGACCTTTACAATCCCAACATCATACGGTCTAGTGTGGGTTGTTTATTCTCTAGAAACGTAGGGATGGCAAGTACCACGGAAATCATTCAATTTCTAAAAGATAAAAACTGTACCATGTATTGTGCGGCACTAAGCGCATCGAAAGGCTATACTTCAGTGGATTATAAAGGACCAACGGCGATAGTTGTTGGAACGGAAGCTACAGGCCTAAGTCAAGAATGGCTTTCAAATTCTGACCAAAATATTATAATTCCTATGGAAGGGGCTATAGATTCCATGAACCTATCCGTATCCGCCGGAATACTTATATTCGAAGGAAAGCGGCAACGCAACGAAAAATAGCAACAAAAAGTGGCCTGCTACGTTAGACACGAAGATTAAAAGAATAGTTATGGATACACCGCTTATATTTTACTGCATTATAGTCATATTGATAAGCGAATATATTCTGGCTACCACGCTCAATTTCCTAAACGCAAAGCGATTTAAAGATACCATTCCAGAGGACCTTACCGATGTTTACAGCTCGGAAGAATACGAGAAGTCGCAAGGGTATAAATGGACGAATTATCGCTTTGGAATCCTAACCTCTACCTTCTCTATCCTACTTATATTAAGCGTATTGGTTTTTGGTGGTTTTGCATGGATAGATTCCTTTGTTTCTAGCATTACCCCAAATACTACATTCCAATCGCTGCTATTTTTCGGCGTTATTATGATTGGTAGTGATGTACTGAACACTCCTTTTAGTTATTATCAAACCTTCGTAATTGAAGAAAAGTTCGGGTTTAACAAAACCACGGGGAAGACTTTTATTATGGATAAAATTAAAGGATGGATTATGATTATCGTTTTAGGCGGCAGCATACTCACCTTGGTGCTGTGGTTCTTTGAATGGGCAGGAAGTAATTTTTGGCTTTATACCTGGGGAGTGATAATCGTTTTTACCATTTTTATGAATTTGTTCTACAGCAAGCTTATTGTTCCCTTGTTCAACAAACAAGAGCCATTAGCCGACGGAAGCTTAAAAACCAAAATAGAATCCTATGCGAAACACGTGGGATTTGAACTCCAAAATATATTTGTCATAAACGGGTCTAAACGCTCCACAAAAGCCAATGCCTACTTCTCAGGATTTGGAAAGGAAAAAAGAGTAACACTTTATGATACCTTAATTAACGATTTAGAAGAGGATGAGATTGTTGCTGTATTAGCTCATGAAGTAGGCCATTACAAAAAAAATCATATCATCTTTAATTTGGCGACTTCCATTTTATTGACAGGGGCCATGTTGTTTATTTTATCGCTTTTTATAAATAATCCAGGTATTTCGCTCGCTATTGGAGTAGCTACTCCTAGCTTTCACGCAGCGTTGATAGGTTTTGGGATGCTCTACAGTCCTATTTCTGAAATTACTGGGTTACTAATGAATTTCGTTTCACGCAAGTTTGAATATCAAGCCGATGATTTTGCCAAAGAGACTTTTTCCGCTAGCCCACTAGTAAGCTCCTTAAAGAAACTATCCAAGAACAGCCTTAGTAATCTTACGCCACATCCTGCCTACGTGTTCATGCACTATTCCCATCCACCACTAAAGGATAGGATTAGGAACTTAAAGGCATAATTTTTGTTGTCTATCAACTAGGATTATGGTAAATTTATTCTAGTATGACAGAAGCCGAGTTAGAAAAAGAGAATAAAAATATTGCCAGGCAATATAAGGAACTGTTGCGCATTAGTTATCAGAACTTGACAGATGATGATAAAAAGCTAATTCGTAGTGCTTTTGAGATTGCAGTAGACGCACATAAAGACCAGCGAAGAAAATCTGGTGAAGCGTATATCTTCCACCCCATTGCTGTTGCAAAAATAGTTGCTTCTGAAATTGGACTGGATGCGGTATCCATTGCCGCTGCCCTGCTTCATGATGTGGTAGAGGACACAGAATACACACTAGACGATATTGACCGTATGTTCGGGGAAACTGTAGCCCGAATCGTAGACGGACTAACCAAAATTTCCCACTTAAAAAAGGACATGAACATCTCCCAACAGGCGGAGAATTTTCGAAAAATGTTGCTTACCTTAAATGATGACGTTCGGGTCATCATTATTAAAATTGCAGACAGGTACCATAACATGCTTACCATGGATGCTATGCCTGAGGATAAGCAGGTTAAAATTGCATCAGAAACTTTATACATATATGCCCCGCTAGCACATAGGATTGGACTTTATAATATAAAAACCGAATTAGAAGACCTAAGCTTAAAGTATACGGAACCAGAAGTATACGAAGACATTAAAAGTAAGGTTGAAGACAGCAAAGAGGAGCAACAAGAGTACATAGACTCTTTTGCCGGAATCATAGACAATTCCTTAAAGAAAGAGGGTCTAAATTATACGATAAAGGGAAGGATGAAGTCTATTTTTTCCATGCGTAAAAAGATGACGTCTCAAAATGTATCTTTTGACGAAATTTATGACAAATTTGCTATTCGCATTATCTATAAATCCGACAAGCAGAACGAAAAATTCCTAGCTTGGAAAATCTATTCTATAGTCACGGATCACTTTACCCCTAATCCCGTGCGCCTTCGCGATTGGATTTCATCTCCAAAATCTACAGGTTATGAAGCCTTGCATATTACCGTGATGGGACCCAAAGGAAAATGGGTAGAAGTACAAATACGTAGTGAACGTATGCACGAGATAGCGGAAAAAGGATACGCCGCACATTTTAAATATAAGCACGGAAACCAAAAAGAACAAGGCATAGAAGTTTGGCTAAACAAACTACAGGAAGCTTTGGAAAATGCAAACACCAATGCAGTAGATTTTGTGGAAGAGTTTAAATTAAACTTGTATTCCAAGGAAATTTTTGTATTCACGCCAAAAGGAGAACTAAAATCATTACCAAAGGGTGCTACTCCATTAGACTTTGCCTTTAGTATTCATACGGAGGTAGGTATGCGAACCCGTGGAGCCAAAGTAAATGGTAAATTAGTACCGCTCAATACCACACTTAACAGCGGGGATCGACTAGAAATAATAACCTCGGAACAAGCAAAACCTAATCAAAACTGGTTAGATTATGCCACTACCGCGAGAGCACGAGCTAAAATAAAATCAGTATTAAGAGAGGAGAAAAAATCAATTGCAGAAGATGGTAAGGAGATTTTAAGAAGGAAACTCAAATCTCAGAAGATTTCGGTAAACGAAGACTCCATCAATAAATTGGTCAGTTTCTTCAAACTAAAGACGAGTCTCGATTTGTTTTACAGAGTGGGCATTGGATCTATTGATAATCAAATGATTAAGGACTTTGCATCCTCCTATAACAATGCGTTCATCAGTTTCTTTAAGAATAGGATGCGCAAAAATCCAGTTCCAGTAGATATTGGTAAAGACGAGATTACCTCTAAATACGATATGCTGGTTTTTGGCAAGGAAGAGGAAAAATTAGATTATAAACTTTCACAGTGTTGTAATCCAATCCCTGGCGATTCTGTTTTTGGTTTCGTTAGCGTATCAGAGGGTATAAAATTACACAAGAAAAATTGCCCCAATGCCATTTCATTGCAATCCAACTATGCGTATCGGATTATAAGCGCCAAGTGGATGGATTCTTCCCAAGAAGAATTTATGTCAGATATACAATTAACAGGTATAGACAATCTTGGATTAATCAGTGACATTACCAAAGTAATTTCGGGTAACATGCATGTGAATATGAGAAACTTGAATTTTAATACAGATGGTGGAACCTTCTCCGGAAAGATAACCGTCGTAGTAAAAAACAAGGCTATCCTTAAGAAAGTAATAGAAAACCTAAAACAAATTAACGGGATAGACAAAGTCACAAGACTTTAGAAAAGGAATTAAAATTTAACTGTACATTTGTAAATTAACGGAATAGTTATGGCTTCGGACAAGAACCAGGAAATTGTAAAAAACGTATTTACCACCTTTTTAGAGGGTAACGGGCACCGAAAAACACCCGAACGTTATGCGATACTTCAGGAAATTTACGAAAGCAACGATCATTTTGATATAGAATCACTCTACATCAACATGAAAAATAAAAATTATCGTGTAAGCCGAGCAACCCTTTACAATACAATAGAATTATTGTTGGACTGCAAGCTGGTGCGAAAACACCAATTCGGAAAAACACAAGCGCAATACGAAAAATCCTATTTTGACCGCCAGCACGATCATGTGATTCTTACGGATACTGGAGAGGTTATGGAGTTTTGCGATCCTCGTATTCAATCCATAAAGAAAACGATAGAAGAAGTATTCGACATCAAAATCAATACCCATTCTCTATATTTTTACGGAACTAAGAATCAGCCGAAAAATGAGGCCGATAAAACAGAACAAACAAACAATTAACCAAGTACAATTATAATGGCAGTAGATTTATTGTTGGGCCTACAATGGGGTGACGAAGGAAAAGGAAAAATCGTTGACGTACTAACGCAAGATTATGATATAATAGCCCGATTTCAAGGCGGTCCTAATGCAGGACACACCTTAGAATTCGATGGTATAAAACATGTTTTACACACCATCCCTTCTGGCATATTCCATAAAAATGCAATCAACGTTGTAGGAAATGGTGTAGTGATAGATCCAGTGATTTTTAAAAAAGAACTGGATGCTTTGGCAAAATTCAATTTGGATATCAAAGCAAAGTTATTGATTTCTAGAAAAGCGCATCTTATATTACCTACACACCGTCTTTTGGATGCTGCTTCGGAAGCATCTAAAGGGAAAGCCAAAATTGGTTCTACATTGAAGGGAATTGGCCCCACGTATATGGACAAAACCGGCAGAAACGGAATGCGTGTGGGCGATTTAGAGCTTAACAATTGGAAAGAAAAATACAGATCTTTAGCTAATAAACATGAAGCCATGATCGGTTTCTATGATGTTGACATACAATACGACCTAGCAGAGTTAGAAGCAGACTTTTTCAAAGCAATTAAAGAACTTAAAGAACTTACTTTTATAGATAGCGAAGAATACCTATACCAAGCACAAAAATCCGGCAAAAAAATATTGGCCGAAGGTGCACAGGGATCCCTATTAGATATAGATTTTGGGACCTATCCTTTTGTAACCTCATCCAATACAACCGCTGCGGGCGCCTGTACTGGGCTCGGAGTTGCACCAAACCAAATTGGCGATGTGAAAGGGATTTTTAAAGCCTATACTACTAGAGTAGGAAGCGGTCCTTTTCCAACAGAACTTTTTGATGAGGATGGCGAAACCATGGGACGCGTGGGCAATGAATTTGGTGCTACCACTGGGAGATCAAGACGTTGTGGCTGGTTAGATTTGGTAGCTTTAAAATATGCCGTTCGCATTAATGGGGTTACTGAGTTGATGATGATGAAAGGCGATGTACTCAGCGGCTTCAAAAAATTAAAAATATGTACAAAATACAACTATAAAGGAGATAAAATCGATCACTTTCCATTTAACATAGAAGCAGAAAATGTAACACCGATATACACCGTAATGGATGGGTGGGAAGAAGATTTAACCAAAATGACCAAAGCAGACCAACTCCCTGCTACCCTTATCAAATACATTACGTTCCTGGAAAAGGAATTAGAGGTGCCTATTAAGATTGTCTCCGTAGGTCCAGATAGAACCCAGACCATACACAGGTAATTTTATTTCCTCGGTCAGGAAGCAAATGGCGTTAAGCGAAAAAAAAAGCTTAACGCCATTTTTTTTCTGTAAATTCAGGGATTAATTTATTCCACGTATGAGAAACCTAAGTATCTTAATTGTAATGGCTATCCTTTTAGCTTCCTGCAAAATTGATAAAAAAACAGAACACACAGTACAACCAGAAACCTCAACACCCGAAGCAGAATGGACTGTACTTTTTGATGGCACAAGCACGGAAGGCTGGCGAGCCTATAACGGAGAGGCACTGCCTCCTGGGTGGGTAGTTAAAAACGGGGAGCTTACCTTTGATACCGAACTAGGCTTAGAACAAGATTATAAAGGTGGTAAGGACATCATTTACGGCGCAGAGGAGTTTGATAATTTTGAGTTTTATGTAGAATGGAAATTACCCAAAGGAGGAAACAGTGGTATCTTCTATCATATTAAAGAGGGCTACAAAAGCATCCCAGAAGTTTCTCCAGAATATCAACTTATCGATGATGAGAACTATGCTGCCATGCATGATCTTACCGATTACAATCTAAGCCTCGGGTACACCGACAAACCAGAAGAGCTAAAACCTTTACAACAAACCGCATCTGATTATGCAATGCACCCAGCAGATGCGTCCAACAAAGTACTTCATCCTGTAGGAGAATGGAATTCTTCTAAAATAGTATTTACTCCAGAAAAAGTAGAGCATTGGCTTAATGGGGAAATGGTAGTATCTTTTGTTCCTTGGGATGAGGCTTGGGAAGAAAAAAAGAACTCTGACAAATGGAAAAATAGTAAGGACTATGGCACCTTTAAAAAAGGATACATAGGTTTTCAAGATCACTCTAGTCCTATCTGGTTCCGGAATATAAAAATTAAAAAACTATAATAACGATTTTATGAAGAAAAGAGAATTTTTAAAAAAATCGGCCATATTAGCATCCACAACCGCGTTGATGCCTTCCTTTTTAATGGCATGCAAAGAAGAAAAGCTAGCGACCAAGGCTACACCATTAACGCGGCTTAGAACTGCCCATGTTGGAGTTGGTAATATGGGAGCGGCGGATCTTAAAGATATATCTTCGCACAAGAAGGTTGATGTGGTAGCCCTTTGTGATGTTGATGCTAACAATCTAGCAGAAGCTAAAAAGCTGCACCCTAACGCAAAAACATTCAGTGATTATAGGGTAATGTTAAAAGAAATGGGTGATGGAATAGATGCTGTAATTGTATCCACACCAGACCATACACACGCCCCAGTTTCTATGATGGCGATGGAGATGAATAAATCTGTTTATTGCCAAAAGCCTTTAACACACTACGTATCTGAGGCAAGGGCGATGAAAAAGTTAGCCGAAGAAAAAGGTCTGATTACCCAAATGGGAATCCAGGTACATTCTTTTTACGACTATAAATTAGCCACTTTATTGATTCAATCGGGTATTATTGGAAAGGTACATACCGTAAGAGCATGGTCTCCAAAAAATTGGGGATATGACGGTCCTATTCCTACAGGAGAGGATACAGTACCTGAAACTTTAGATTGGAACTTATGGCTAGGAACATCAGCAAAGCGACCTTATAAAGATGGTTTATACCATCCAGGGAATTGGAGAAAATTGGTAGACTATGGGTGTGGAACCCTAGGTGACATGGGCGTGCATATTTTTGATACACCCTACAATGCCTTAGCCTTAGATGTGCCCCGTACCATAAAGAATGAATGCAGGGAACCGAACGGTTTTGGGTTTCCTGAAAACAATAGCGTTACCTACGAATTTCCCGGTACACCTTACACGGCCGAAAGCCTAAAATGGGTTTGGTCAGATGGACCAGGAGCACCAGATATGCATGAGGATCTAAAACTACCTAATGCTTCAGAGATTACAAGCGTAAACACGAAGACCAAAGAAGCATCTGTAGAAGAAAAGATGTCTTTAGAAACAAAAGCTAGTGGACCGGGAACACTCCCAGAACAAGGCGCTATGTTCATTGGCGACAAGGGTCGTTTATTATTGCCACACTTCATGCAGTTACCAACAAAAATAGTAGATGGCGAATATGTAGATATTTCCAAAGAAATTGCAGCAATAGGCATAGAAAATAATATGGGGGAACCTATACGTAATTATGATTCTGAAGGCCCAAAACATTACCATCAATTTGTGGATGCCTGCTTAGGTACAGATGAGTGTACCGCTCCCTTCTCTTATGCTTCTAAATTAACGGAGACGATACTTTTAGGGGTAATCGCAAACCGCTTTCCTAACCAAACCTTGAATTGGGACAGCAGCAATGCGAAATTTGCCGAAGAAGAGGCCAACAACTTTCTAGAGGGAGATTACAGAGATTTTTAACCAAATAAACTAGGGCTACAGAATTACTTGCTCAAAAGTATTAATTTAAGCCACCTTTAAGGTGGCTTTTTTATGAGTATATTTAAATGTACTAAATACCAAAATAGCTTCTCGACTATGCAATCACTTAGCAATCATTTTTCCAATGCACACCTCGCACTCCTTTTTATCATTTTACTAGGAGTATCTTGTACTGAAGAAACCATCCCATTAGTAGAAATAACCCCCAAAAGTTCTATCATACTAATAGGAAATAATCTTGGTTCGCGCATGTTGAACTACGGCTATTTTGAAACGGAGATACATTTAAGATTTCCTAACGACTCTTTAATCATACGAAATATGTGTGATGGTGGCGATACTCCTGGATTTAGGCCACACTCCTCAAGAAATACACCTTGGGCATTTCCAGGCGCTGAAAAATTCCAAACAGAATTGACAAAATCTACAGGTAGTGATGGGGTATTTGAATATCCAGATGAGTGGCTAAATCGTTTGGATGCAGATATAATTCTAGCGTTTTTTGGCTATAACGAGTCTTTTGAAGGAGAAGAAGGCTTACCTAATTTTCAAAGCGAATTACAAGCATTTATAACGCATACCAAAAGTCAGCAATACAACGAAAAAAGTAGCCCAGAATTAGTGCTTATTTCTCCCATAGCCTTTGAAGACCGCTCAGATGATTATGACCTTCCTAACGGAGCGACCCAAAATAGAAACTTAAAATTATATGCGGAGGCCATGAAAACCATCGCCCTAAATAATGAAGTTCCTTATATCGATGTTTATAACCCTAGTACACAATGGTATGAGAACGATGACCTTACCATAGATGGTTCCCAATTAAACGAAACGGGATATCATAAATTTTCGAATCATATAGCCGATGTGTTAACAGGAAATAAAAAAGCGACTATAGAAGATAGACGTACAGCCCTAAACGAAGCAGTGAACGAGAAAAATTTCTTTTGGCACAACGATTATAAAATTCCTAACGGCGTGCATGCAAATGGGCGAAGGTTTGCTCCTTTTGGTCCAGACAACTACCCATTCGAGATTCAGAAAACACGGGAGATGACTGCAATACGGGATACGGCCATTTGGGCGACTTTGCAACAGGAATCCTATGATATAAACTTGGCAGACAGTAAAACCATAGCCTTGCCAACGGTAGAAACTAATTATAATCTAGGGGATTCAGATGACCCGGAGGGCTATCTTTATGGTGATGAGGCTATTCAATCTTTAACGGTACCAAAAGGATATAAAGTGGAACTTTTCGCTTCTGAAACCGAGTTCCCAGATTTATCAAATCCTGCACAACTCTCTTTTGACAATAAAGGAAGGCTGTGGGTAGCAACACTTACCTCCTATCCACACTACAAACCAGGAGACGTACGACCAAATGACAAACTTCTAATCCTAGAAGACACTAACAATGATGGTAAAGCAGATAAACAAACGGTATTTGCAGACAAGCTCCATTTGCCCATTGGTTTTGAGTTTGCCCCTGAAGGGGTTTATATAAGCCAAGGTACGAACCTTAAACTGTTTACCGATACAGATGGTGATGACAAAGCCGATAAAGTAGAAATTGTATTAAGTGGCTTTGACGACCACGATACTCACCATGCTATTTCAGCTTTTAGTGCAGATCCCTCAGGTGCATTATATATGGCGGAAGGCGTCTTTTTGCATACCAACGTAGAGACATCCTATGGTCCTGTAAGAGCTACCAACGGCGGATTCTACAGATACGCTCCCCAAAGAAAAAAATTGGAACGCGTGGCACAAGTCAGTATACCAAACCCTTGGGGAATTGCTTTTGACGAATGGGGACAGGATTTCTTTCTGCACACCTCGGGTCCTACCACACAATGGATGATGCCAAGCACCTTAAAATCCATTTACGGCGTAGCGTCTCCTTTAACAGCGAATTTAATTGAAGAGAAACACCGTGTACGGCCAACATCTGGTTTAGAATTTGTATCGAGTAGCCATTTTCCAGACAATGTACAAGGAGACATGTTACTTGGAAACACCATTGGATTCCTAGGTATCAAACAACATCAAGTGCAAGAAGATGGTACGGGTTACAAGACCAAGCACCGTCAAGATTTGATTAATGGTAGCGACAAAAACTTTAGACCTGTAGATTTAGAGTTTGCACCAGATGGCTCACTTTATGTGGTAGACTGGCACAATGTACTTATCGGTCACATGCAGCATAACGCACGAGATCCGTTACGTGACCACGCCCATGGAAGAATATACAGAATCACATACCCATCTAGGCCATTGGTTACTCCCGCTAAAATAGCTGATGCCAGTATTGATTCCCTTTTGAACAACCTTAAACTAACGGAATACAGAACACGGTACCGAACCAAAAGAGAATTACGTGGAAGAGACGCCGAACAAGTACTATCAAAATTAAAAACTTGGGTAGCAAACTTGAACCCCGACGACAAAAACTTTGAACACCAGCGCTTGGAAGCTTTGTGGGTTTCTTGGGGACTTAACAAGGTTGATACGGAATTGCTTCAACAGACCTTACAATCTCCTGACCATAGGGTGAGGGCGGCTTCGGTCCGTGTATTACGTTACATGGGGCATCAACTTCCCAATACGTTGGAACTACTTAAAACAGCCGCTGCAGATGCTCATGGAAGAGTGCGACTAGAGGCCATAACCGCTGCTTCTTGGATGGATGCCGAGGAAGGAATACAGGTATTGGACGTTGCCGAAAAACATCCGCAAGACGAGTGGATAGAAGATTCTTTTAACTTTGCAAAAACCAGACTAACCAACAGTTTTCTTCCTAAGGAAGAGCAGGAAATACTAGCAACACATCTTAGAGGTAAGGATTTAGAAATATTCGCGAAAGGAAAAAAGATTTACGAACGCGAAGGGTATTGCGTCACCTGCCATCAGGAAAGTGGCGCTGGACTGCAAGCATCAGGGTTTCCAACATTGGTAGGTCAAGATTGGGTAATGGGTAGTGAAGAGCGCCTTATAAAACTCACCTTAAACGGACTCTATGGCCCAATGAACGTAATGGGGAACCAATACGAGGGTCAGGTGCCTATGATGGCTTTTAAAGGATTGCTTAATGATGAGGAAATAGCTCAAGTACTTACGTTTGTTAGGAATGCTTTTGGCAATAAAGCATCTGTTATCAATCCAATTAAAGTAAAACAAATACGAGAAGCTACAAAAGACAAAAAAGGCTTCTACACCCCAGATGAACTTTTAAAACAGTATCCTTTAGAATAATTAGAAATAACAAACTAAATACTTGGCAGTACCATGCTTGGAACAGCCATGATTGTTCTCGTTGGTTGCGAGAAATAGCATTCTAAAGAGTCATGCCTATACTGGCCAGATTGGAAAAGCGGAAACTGCACACCAAAGTCACACCCTGCTTTGCAACTGATTGTTAGGCATCATAGTATCCAATAGGGTGGGCTATGAGGTAGGTCTTGAAGTATTTGGCTTCAATTCTATTAAACGCTATTCGTTTGTACCATTTAAATGGTGCAGACTGGTAATTATACCGAGACTCCAAACCTAATAACCGAAGCTATGGAAATACCACAAACTCAAGCTCAAACGTATACAGATACATCAAGCCAATGCTAAAAGAATCCTAATCTTGGACAGGCCTATTTTAAAAATACTATTTTTGAAAAAAAATCACCTTGTATAGGACAGTTTTAATAATCGTAGCCCTACTTTTTACGAGTATATTGGTTGCACAAGACCAGCCAGAGGAAGCCAAACAAATAAACATTGTTTACGGTGCCAACTTCACTAAAAACGAAAAGGAATACCCTGGTGCATCTATCTTCAGTAAAGACGAACAACAGGTACAATTTGAGCATCAAGGCGCAGACCTCTGGTGCGATGTAGCCATATTTTTCCAAAAGGAAAACCGATTGGAGGCTAGAGGTAACGTGTTGCTGAAACAGGGTGACTCGGTAGAAATGACGAGTCAAAAAATTGACTACAAAGGGGACATCAAATTGGCAAAAGCATGGGGCAATGTCGTATTAACCAATTCGGACATGACCCTAAAAACGGATACGTTACGCCTAGATAGAGAAAAGCAAGAGGCTTATTATCAGGATTATGGAACAGTAATTGATTCTGCAAATATCTTAACCAGCAAAGTTGGACGGTATTTTATGGAACGAAAAAAGTACCAATTTCTAGATAGCGTTCACATAGACAATCCAGAATATATATTGGACTCTGAACAGCTCGATTATTATACAAACTCCAAAAATGCCTATATGTATGGGCCTTCTACCATTGTTGGTGAAACCTATAAAATATATTGTGAACGTGGCTTTTACGACACTAAAGTAGAAAGTGGTTATGGTATTAAAAATACTAGGGTAGATTATAACGATCGCATCATGGAAGGCGATAGCGTTTATTTTAACAAAGTGCGGGAATTTGCCTCGGCAACAAATAACATCACGGTAACGGACACCATAAACCAAGGTATAGTGAGAGCGCATTATGCCGAAGTACATAAAGCAAAGGATTCCTTATTCGCAACAAAAAGGGCCGTATCTATTCTAGTTCAGGAACAAGATTCGCTCTACGTACATGGCGATACGCTTATGATTACAGGCAAACCTGACGAACGTATCACGCGAGCCTTTAGGAATGCAAAATTCTTTAAGACCGATTTAAGTGGAAAATGTGATTCGATTCATTCCGAAGAAAAAACAGGAATCACTCAACTAATTACGAATCCGATACTTTGGAACGGCGAAAACCAAATGACAGGTGATAGCATTCATTTGATATCAGACAAACAAACCGAAAAGCTAGATTCCCTTAAAGTGTTGAATAATGCCTTTATTATTTCCCTAGACAGTATAAGTATGGAAGGCTTTAACCAGGCTAAGGGAAAAGATCTTTTCGGCAAATTCATAGAAAACGAGCTTAAAATAATAGACCTGATCAAAAACACCGAAGTTATTTACTACATGTACAACGACGACGACGAGCTTATTGGCATAAACAAGACCATCTGTAGCAAGATTCGTATAACTATGGAGAATAATGATATAGATGAGCTTACTTTTTTCACCGAACCCGATGGTGATATGTTTCCGGAAAAAGACCTTCCGGAAAACAGTAGAATTCTAAAAGGTTTTGTTTGGTACGGTGATGAACGTATTCTTACCAAGGAAGATATTTTTGATGAGGACGATAATAACATTGAATTAGTGGTGATTAGAGGTCTGGATAACCCCATAGATATCGATGCAGAGGAATATGAAAGAAATAACAACGCAACAAACCCTGTAAATAACAGTAAAACTAAAGCCACGGACCCAAAAAAAGATAAAAAACCCAAAAAGGTTAAGTAGCTATCTCTATGACTTCGGATTTTTTAAAATATCAAGCCCAAACTACACCCCATCCTTTGGGATTAAAGGTATCCCACGCGCAAGGCAGTTATATTTATGACACGGAAGGAAACGCACATCTAGACTTTGTTGCGGGAGTATCTGCTTGTGGATTGGGACATTGCCACCCAAAGATTGTGGCTGCCGTACAAGAACAAGCTGCCAAATATATGCATGTTATGGTATATGGGGAATACGAACAAGGGCCAGCGGTAGACTATGCCAAACTTTTAGCAAAGAGCCTCCCTACCCAATTAAACTCCACCTACCTCGTAAACTCAGGAACAGAAGCTATAGAAGGCGCCATAAAGTTAGCGAGAAGATATACAGGAAGAACGGAAATTATTGCAGCGCACCATGCCTACCACGGTAACACTATGGGAAGTCTAAGTCTTATGGGTTACGAAGAACGCAAAGGTTCTTTCCGGCCATTGATACCTGATGTTGCCTTTATCCATTTTAATATAGAAGCTGAATTAGAGCGAATAACCGAAAAAACAGCCTGTGTTGTATTGGAAACCATTCAAGGAGGTGCAGGTTTTATACTTCCAAAGAATCAGTATCTAGAAAAAGTAAGACAACGCTGTACTAAAGTCGGCGCATTGTTGGTGTTAGACGAGATACAGCCAGGATTCGGGCGCACAGGAAAACTCTTTGCTTTTGAACACTTTAACTGTATTCCAGATATCCTGGTTTTGGGCAAAGGCATGGCTTCTGGGCTACCTGTTGGTGCCTTTACAGCAAGTAGGGAACTTATGCAATCCCTTCAAGTCAATCCTAAATTAGGTCATATTACTACGTTTGGCGGTAACCCGGTAATAGCCGCCGCCTGCTTAGCTACTTTGAAAGAGTTGTTACAAACAAATTTGATTCAAGAAACCTTAGAAAAGGAAAAACTCTTCAGAAAACTACTGGTTCATCCTTCCATAAAGGAAATAAGAGGAAAAGGACTGATGCTTGCCCTGATTATGGAAAATGGGGAAAAAGCGAACGAATTAGTCCTTAGAGCAAAAGAAAACAAACTCATCCTATTTTGGCTTTTATTCGAACCCAGTGCAGTACGCATATCCCCTCCCCTAACGATATCAAAAGATGAGATTAAAAAAGGATGTAGTCTAATACTTTCTATTTTAAGTAGCCCAAAACAATACCCTGTTAACTAATTTGTTAATAATATAGGCCTCGCCTATCCCCAATAACTTCCTCAAAGGCGTACTTTTATTTTAATAGTTGAACCAAAAAGTTTCTATGGCGTTAGATTCTAGCGAAAGACCTGACCGACCCATTACCAAGTTTGAATCGATGTTAAAGACAGACGATGTCTATTTCTTTGATGCCGAAGACTTTGAAGACATAATACACCATTATTTGAACAATGGTAAAATCTCCTTGGCAAAAAAAGGAATTAAAATTGGGCTACAGCAACACCCGGATTCTATTGAGTTAAAACTGTTACAGGTAGAAGTTCTGGTGTTTGAGAATAATCTCTTAGCAGCAGAAAAACTCTTAGATCAGCTGCAAGAATTGGATGCTAACAACGAAGAAATCTACATACAACGTGCCAATATATATTCTAAAAAAGACAACCATGAAGGCGCCGTTAATCTTTTACAACAGGCATTAGAACTCTCATCGGACTCTATAGACATTTACTCTCTCTTAGGTATGGAGTATTTATTTATGGACGACTTCAAAATGGCCAGACAAAGTTTTATGAAATGCGTAGATTTTGATGAGCAAGATTATTCATCACTATATAACGTGATTTATTGTTTCGAATATTTAGAAGATTTTGATGGAGCCATAGTTTATCTCAACGAATACTTAGAACATAACCCCTATTGCGAAGTTGCTTGGCATCAGCTAGGAAAACAATATTATAGTAAGCGAATGTATTCGGAAGCATTGGCGGCATTTGACTTCGCTATAATCTCCGATGATACTTTTATTGGTGCCTATTTTGAAAAAGGGAAGGTGCTTGAGAAACTAGGGCAATATTCTGAAGCCATAGAAAACTACGAGACCACCATATCTATCGAAGACCCTACATCGCATGCTTTTCTAAGAATTGGCAAATGCTATGAAAAGTTAAATAATAGTGAGATGGCCAAGTACTATTTCTATCAAACTGTGCACGAAGACCCCATGTTGGACAAAGGCTGGTTGGCCATTACAAATTACTATTTCAGAATAAAAAATTACGAAAAATCACTTTTCTACATCAATAAAGCCTTGAATATAGACGGTGGCAACCCACTCTATTGGAAAAAATGTGCCAAAATACAAGTAGCGCTTAAAGATTTTGATCAAGCCTATTTTGCATTTAAACAAGCTGTTGATTTAGGCAACTACGAATTGGATACTTGGTTAAAATGGGCAGAGGTAGCACAAAAGAATGATGACCTTGATGGTGCTATTCAAATTTTAAAACAGGGAAAAGAGTTTTATCCAAAAAACGTGCAAATTCTTTATATGAGTGTTGGATTCCTGCTTTTAGCAGGTGATCGTATCAACGCAAGAATTACTTTGTTGGATGCACTTAGATTGGACAAAAAGACTAAAAAAATACATCTCTTCCAAAACCAATTTCCTCAATTTGGGAATTCTGAATGGTTAAAAACGATAGTGACCGATTCAAAAAAAGCCTAAATCCCAGTTCTAGTTATTTATGGAGAAGCGAACGAATATGCAGTATCTTTTTATTACCCTTAAAGGCATGGCTATGGGCATTGCTGAATTGGTGCCAGGCGTTTCTGGAGGTACAATTGCTTTTGTTACGGGCATATATGAAGAATTTATTTCTTCTATAAACAATGTAAGCCTTTCCACCTTTAAAACCCTTAAAAATGAAGGTTTTGCAGCTTTTTGGAAAAAACTAAATGGGAGCTTTCTTTTAGTACTATTTGTAGGCATGATGATAAGTATCCTATCTTTTTCCAAACTTATTACATGGCTACTGGAGTTTCACCCCATCCCAATATGGGCCTTTTTCTTTGGTCTTGTCTTAGCTAGTGTCATTTTCGTAGCAAAGGCCATAAACAAATGGAATGTATCATCCATAGTTTTATTCACATTAGGAACCGTAGTTGCATTTTATATTACAACCCTGCCACCCTCAGCAAATACAGATAGCTTGCCTTTCTTATTCTTTTCAGGAGCATTAGCGATTTGCGCCATGGTGCTGCCCGGTATTTCTGGTTCCTTTATACTTGTGCTTCTTGGCTCTTACAAAACCATTCTCGACGCTGTTAACGAAAAGGACCTCAAAATCGTGATTACCGTAGGTTTAGGTGCTGTTTTTGGAATCCTCAGTTTTGCAAGGCTTTTAAAATGGATGTTCGAAAATTATAAGGATGCAACCCTAGCTGTGCTTACTGGATTCATTTTAGGCTCTTTAAATAAAATTTGGCCTTGGAAGAAAATACTCGAAGTAATTCAGATAGGAAAAAAAGAAATTATCATAGACGAAAATATTTCTCCACTCGCTTTTGAAGGTGATTCTCAATTAACCTTTGCTATCGTAACTGCCATGATAGGTTTTTCCCTTATTTTTATACTGGAAAAAACAGCTTCCAAAAAGTAAGCACCCTAGTTCATGAACCAGCCTAGAACCTTTACGGATAAAGTATTCCTTGTCATAAAGGGACTTTGTATGGGCGCTGCCAATAAGGTTCCAGGAGTGTCTGGAGGAATTGTAGCTTACGTAGGTGGTTTTTACGAAGAGTTTATCTATTCGCTTCAGAAAATAAATTTTAAAGCATTTAAGCTGCTTTTCAATGGTAGGTTCAAAAGCTTCTATAGGTATATAAACGGTTCTTTTTTAACCTTGCTTATTTTTGGAATGCTAGTCAGCTATTTTAGTATTTCCAAAGTATTGGACTATTTTTTAGAACATAAGGAACTATATGTATGGTCCGCATTTTTTGGTATGATTCTGGGTTCCATCTACTATATAGGAAAGGACTTTGATCATTGGACAAAAAAAACCATACCGGCAGCCTTTATTGGACTAGCAGTTGGTATAGCCATTAGCTTTTTGAATCCGGCAACACAAAACGACAATTTATTCTTCATCTTCTTATGTGGTATGATAAGCGTTACCGGAATGACCTTACCCGGACTCTCAGGTTCTTTTATACTCATACTTTTAGGTAATTATGTGTTACTCTTGGTAGATTCGGTAAACGCACTTTACGACACATTTTCTGAGCTACTACAAGGTGATTTCAGCTTTATACAAAATCCAGAACGATTAGCGATCCTAACTATACTGGCTGTATTTACCGCCGGTTCCGCTACTGGGCTTGTTACCTTGTCTCACATTCTAAGTTATGTGCTTAAGTATTATAAACATAGAACTACTGCAGTAATCCTTGGGTTTATTACAGGATCTTTGGGCGTGGTTTGGCCTTGGAAAAAAACTATTTATAAAATAGGAATAAAAGATACTCCATTGATTGACTCAAATGGAAAACAAATTATAGTGAACTACGAACGTTTTTTACCGAACTTCCAAATATCCGAAACGTGGTGGGCACTCTTCTTTGTTTTGTTCGGGATAAGCATTTTATTACTTTTGGATTGGTATGGAAAAAACAAACGCAAAACAATTTAGGTTTGGCTTACTTGGAAAAGATATTTCTTACTCCTTTTCAAGAGGCTATTTTTCAACAAAGTTTTCCGAGTTGGAACTACCAAATTATAGCTATGAGAATTTTGACTTACAAGATATCTCGGAATTCACAGAAGTTTTAAAAAACATAAGTAATCTTGCTGGCCTAAATGTTACTATACCGTACAAAGAAGCTATTATTCCTTATTTAACAGAACTTGAGCCGTCTGCACTGCAAATCGGTGCGGTAAACACTATTAAAATAAGTCCATCTGGGTTAAAAGGTTATAATACTGATGCCTACGGATTTCAAACGTCTATTGAGCCGTATTTAAAAAAAGACCATACTAAAGCACTTATTCTAGGAACGGGTGGCGCTTCAAAAGCCATCGCCTATGTCTTAAAAAAGCTCGAAATCGATTTTACATTTGTTTCGAGGACAGGGAAAAATAATGGATATACCTATGAAACCCTAGACCAAAATATTATAGAGAGTCATCGTTTAATTATTAATTGTTCTCCACGAGGCACATTCCCTAATATAACAGAAAAACCAAAACTACCCTACGAGTATATCACCCAAAAGCACCTACTGTTTGACCTAATCTACAACCCAGAAAAAACAGCCTTTCTTGCCCACGGGGAAGCAAAAGGAGCAACTGTTTTAAATGGTTTTCGTATGTTGGAGCTACAAGCAGAAAAAGCTTGGGAAATCTGGAATGAGTAAGTAACTCAAACAGTTCCTCCACTTATCTTCGGATACTTATTAGATATAGTCGCCAACTGCATACGATACTAGAAATCAAAAAGAACTTATATATTCTTTGCGGTTGTTTAGGTTGTTACTATCTTGTAAAAACATAACACAAAGAAGATGTCTGAAGACAACGAACAAGCAATACCTGAAAACAAGGTAACAGAAAATAACGCGGAAACTACCAAAACAGAAAAAGAATTTTTGGAGAAAACTACCGATGTTTCGAATACTGAAACGCTTGAAGGTAAAGTACCTTCCGAAGCAGTTACATCCGAAGAAAACGAAACTTCTAAAGACGATGCAATACACAACTCAGAAACGAAGAAGGAAACTGAAGCCGCAAGCCAGAGTGTTAATCCTGATGATACGCTGGAAGCAAAAGAAGAAAATGATATAGAAGATATCGTAGTTTCAAACGATACTAAAAAAAGTGAAAAACTTACGAATGAAGTAAAAAAGGAATCTTCTGAACAGAGCAAGAACGATGGAGATGGTGTTGACGAAATTGATGAAAGCAATGCAGAAGACGCAGAAGATACAGACACTGTAAAACGGCATCAGATTCCTGAATTGGACTACCACTCCATGTCTATGGAAAACTTGGTTGGAGAACTGCAACGTTTAATAAGAAACGAAAAAGTACAGGCCATCAAAAAACACGTTGACGGGATACGGGATGAATTCAATTTAAAATTCCAAGAATTTATTGATGAGAAAAAAGAGGAATTTATTTCAGGTGGTGGCAACGAAATAGACTTTAATTACAACTCCGTTACCAAAAGACAATTTAACGAAGTATATACAGAGTATCGCGAAAAAAGAAATCAGCACTACAAGAGTCTTGAAAAAAGCCACAAAGAAAACTTAGCCAATAGGTTAGAGCTCATAGAGAACCTTAAGTCCTTAGTGAATGTAGAAGAGGATATTAATACAACGTATAACAGTTTTAAAAATATTCAGGAGAAATGGAAAACCGCTGGTCCTGTGCCAAGAACGGAATACAATAATGTCTGGAAAACTTACCAGCACCATATAGAAATTTTTTACGACTTTTTACATCTGAATAGAGAGTTGCGTGACCTTGATTTTAAGCATAACCTTGAGGAAAAGCAAAAAATTGTGGAACGGGCAGAGTCCTTGGCCATAGAGCCAGATTTAAATAGGGCGTTTAGGGAATTACAGGTTTTACATAAGATTTGGAAAGAGGATATTGGTCCTGTAGGAAAAGAGCACCGAGAAGAAATATGGGAACGTTTTAGCAAGGCTACCAAAACCATACATGGAAGAAGACAAGACTACTTTAAAGACCTAGATAAAGTACATGAGCAAAATCTGGAACAGAAAAAGCAAATTATTGAAGAAATAACGACCTTGGCTACCAATGTCTCTAACAACCATGGTACGTTACAAAAACAGATAAAACAGCTAGAGGCCTTACGGGAATCGTTTTTTAAAGCTGGCAAAGTACCACAAAAGGATAACGAAAGTACATGGAACGCTTTTAAATCTGCGGTACGGGATTTCAACCGTAATAAAAATGCATTCTATAAAAACCTTAAAAAAGATCAAGACGAAAATTTAAACAAGAAAAGAGCCTTGTTAGAAATTGCCATTTCTTTAAAGGATACCGAAGATTTTGATACGGCAACCGGCGAAATGAAGCGCATCCAAAACGAATGGAAAAGCATAGGACATGTGCCACGCAAGTATTCAGATAAAATTTGGAAGGAATTTAAAGCTGCCTGCAACCATTATTTTGAAAGGTTCCATGCACTAAAGAACAAAGCTAATGATGAAGAAGTTGAAAACTTAAAAGAAAAAGAAGCAATTTTGCTGAGGCTAAAGGACTTTCAACTTACGGACAATAGGGATGAGAACTTAGCTACCATCAAAACCTTTATAACCGATTGGAAGAAATTTGGCCATGTACCTTTCAAGCAAAAAAGTATCAATCAGAAGTTTAATAAAATAATCGATGCTCTTTTTCACAAGTTAGATGTTAGCAAACAGGAATCGGAATTATTAAAATATGGAAATAAGATTCAACGTCTTAAAGAGGACGACAACCAAGAAAGAGCCATACAAAACGAACGTAGTTTTATACGTAAAAAAATAGATGAGAGTAAAAATGAGATTCGCCAGTTAGAAAATAACTTACAGTTTTTCTCTAACGCATCTGAGGATAACCCCATAGTAAAGGATGTTATCAAAAAAGTAAATAGTCATAAAGAAGCGCTCGATTCCTGGATGGCAAAACTCAAAAAATTAAATATCTTAAAAAATAATCTTCAAAAAGAGGCAGAAGAAGAAGCCGCTTCTTCCGAAGAGGAATAGCAACTTTTAAATCAACTTAAACCCTGCCTACGATGTGTATTGCAGGGTTTTTTATTGTACAACCATTTAGGGTTTAATATCACGCATGAATTAGTAAAATAAAACGGAATACAATACCCTTTCTTTTGTAAATAAAATTTGAAACATTTTACTAGCTTCAGATAAGAGACACCATAATAGATGTGAAAATACAGAAGGTTAACTAGCAGTACTCGTTCAATTCATTCATATGTAGTATTTTCGGAAAAAGTTTTGTATTATTCTACAACTCGAAAATAAACCGTACCAAGACCCTTTAAAACATGAAAAAAATAGTTCAGTTATGTACTTTCCTCTTGGTTGTATTAACATGTTGTTATAGCTGCTCACCTGTTAAAAAAAACCAAGAATCAATTCCCACGTTTGATTGGAGCGATAAAGTAACATCAATTAATCAAACTGATAGCTTACGCTATGGGACCTCCTATTTATCCGTTTATTCTCAAATATACAGTTATACAGAACACACTTCATTAGACTTAACAGCTACGGTAAGCATAAGAAATACGAGTGAAACGGATTCCATATACCTCTTAAGAGCAAATTATTATGATACAAAAGGGGTTGCCATAGAATCTTATCTTAGCCAACCAATATCCATAAAAAGTATGGAAACATTAGAAATCGTGATTGCTGAATTCGATAAAAAGGGAGGTACAGGAGCCAACTTCATTTTTGAGTGGGCAACAAAGCCTAATACTTCCGACCCATTATTTGAAGCCGTAATGATTTCAACCTACGGACAACAAGGTCTTTCATTTACAACACAAGGCAAACGTATAGACTAACATGAATTATTATGCTGGCATACTACTCCTAAGTCTTATTTCCATGCACACATCACTGCAAATAAAGACAGAAACTACCTTTATAGAAATTGGACCTCAACAAAATAGTCTAAAGACTAAGGCGTTTAACATTTTGAAAAACAAATGCAATATATGTCACGCAACTAAAAGAAGATTACAACTATTTACCTTGAATAACATGGATAGTTTAAAAGCAGAAATCAACACCCAAGTATTTATTAAAAGGAAAATGCCAAAAGGAAAGAGGAACCAACTTTCCAAACAGGAAGAAATGAATCTAAAGAACTGGGTTAGCGGTCTAAACTAAAAAAGAGCCGTTAAAAACGGCTCTTTTTTTAATACTGCCATTAATACACAATATCTATTTTGCCACATTAACAGCTCTAGTTTCTCGAATCACCGTCACTTTTACCTGACCAGGATAAGTCATATCTGTTTGTATTTTTTGAGAAATCTCAAAAGACAACTGCGCCGCTTTATCATCACTTACTTTTTCACTTTCTACAATAACCCGTAGCTCCCTACCGGCCTGTATAGCGTAGGCTTTCTGTACCCCACCAAACCCAAAAGCGATTTCTTCTAAATCTTTTAACCGCTGAATATAAGAATCCAAGACTTGACGTCTTGCACCTGGTCTTGCACCACTAATGGCATCACAAACCTGCACAATAGGGGAAATCAAGTTTTTCATTTCAATCTCGTCGTGGTGTGCACCAATGGCATTACACACATCCGGTTTCTCACCATATTTTTCTGCCCACTGCATGCCTAAAATAGCATGTGGTGTTTCTACCTCTGCCTCTGTATTTGGCACTTTACCTATGTCATGCAGCAAACCTGCACGTTTAGCCACTTTAGCATTCAAGCCCATTTCCGCTGCCATAACGCCACATAATTTTGCCACTTCTCGAGAATGTTGTAGTAAATTTTGACCGTAAGAAGAGCGATACTTCATTCTACCTACCGCTTTTATCAATTCTGGATGCAACCCATGAATACCTAAATCAATAATCGTACGCTTTCCTATATCTATAATCTCGGCCTCTATCTGCTTTTCTGTTTTCTTTACAATTTCCTCTATTCGCGCAGGGTGAATACGACCATCCGTCACTAATTTATGAAGGGATAACCGTGCTACTTCTCTACGAACTGAATCAAAACATGACAGTATAATGGCTTCTGGGGTATCATCTACAATAATTTCTACACCCGTTGCAGATTCCAGTGCCCGTATGTTTCTCCCTTCACGCCCTATAATCCTACCTTTTACGTCGTCGGATTCTATATTAAAGACAGATACGCAGTTTTCTACTGCTTCTTCGGTTCCTATGCGCTGTATCGTATTAATTACTATTTTACGTGCTTCTTGTTGTGCCGTTAGCTTTGCCTCTTCTACCGTGGTCTGTATATAACCCATGGCATCGGATTTAGCCTTTTCTCGTAAACTCTCAATAAGCTGGCTCTTGGCATCATCAGCAGAAAGTCCGGAGATAACTTCCAATTGTTGTATTTGGCTATTATGCAGTTTATCGACTTCGGATTGCTTTTTCTCAAAAAACTCCTTGCGATAATCCACATCTTTCAGCTTTTCATCTAACTGAGAGTTTAATTTTTTACCCCTTGCTAATTCGCTGCTCACCTGTGATTCTTTGTCCCTAGTGCGTTTTTCGGATTCGTTAATCTTTCTATCCTTACCTATGATTACCTTTTCATGTTCGGCTTTTAATTCCAAAAACTTCTCTTTGGCCTGTAAAATTTTATCCTTTTTTAGGTTCTCCCCTTCTACTTTCGCTTCTTTTAAGAACTGGGCGGCTTCTTTCTTAGCGTTTGCAATGGTCTTGGAGGCTTTCCCCTTTTCCATAAACTTCGCAATTGCGAAGCCGATTGCCAATCCTACGATGGCGGCTATTATAATCATTGTACTGTCCATAGTTGTTTATATTTAAAAAAAAAGCCCACATTGGAGAAGTTTCGTACAAACTCCGGAAATCAGGTTTAGGGCTAACAGACTGATCAAGGATCCCTATACGAGTAGGGCTTGCTTTTACAATCTAAACTCACCCTTTTTAAAAAAATAAATGTTGAGTTTGACAAAAGGTATTACCAATGTGGGCAGTAACTTAAATTAATTTTTAAAGAACGTATTTACTGTGAAGCTAGCTTTGAATGCACCAAATCGCTCAACGCCTGTAAACGCTGTTCTGCTTCTTGGGTACCTTCTGTCTGTTCTATACCTTTTTGCTCTATTTTAGAGGCAAACTGCAAGGCGCACATCGCCAAAACATCTTGTTTATCCCTAACGGCATAGTTCTGCTCAAATTTCTTGGCCAACTGTTCAATATTCTTAGCGGCCTTTCGCAAGCCTTCCTCTTGACTTGGATCTATCGTTAATGGATATACCCTGTCTGCAATGGAAAGCTTTATTTTGAGCTTATCTGACATATTATTTTAACATTATTCCGCGAGTTGTGTTATGCAATGATCCAACTCCCGTATTAACGTATTTATTTTAAGCTTTGCTTCTGTTTTATTCGTATTACTGCCAAGCATTGAATTTGCAAGTTTAAGCGAATTGTATTTTTCCTCCCAATCCGAAACCGATTTATCGGCTTTTTGTTGAACGGATTTTATCGAAACCAACTCGTTTTCCAGTTCCACATTAGCCCGTCGCAACACCTCTAACTTATGAAGCAACTTACTAATCCTGTTTTCTAAGGAGTCAACGATTTGTATTAATTCACTCATACAAAAAATTCGATGCAGTTTACACAAAGTTAACATTCATCCGAAGACTTAGCAATACTTTTCACAAATAATCTTTTAAGTATTTCACCAAGGCAATAAAACCCGATAGACAACAGGGTTTTATACATTTGCAACAAACCTTTCAAGAATTGGCTTGGATTAATTATTTTCGCAGCAACTTTTTACACCTATGAAGAACATTACCCAAGGTTTCTTACTCCTATTTATCAGCCAAATTATAGGACAAACGACATATCCTACAGATGCCTTTAGAGCTCCCTTGGACATACCTATAATCTTAGCAGGAACATTTGGAGAGTTAAGATCCAACCATTTTCATTCTGGAATAGATATTAAAACACAGCAGCGCGAGGGATTATCCGTATACGGTATTGGTGATGGCACTATTACGCGCATAAAGGTGGCCTTGTGGGGCTATGGCAAAGTATTATATGTGGCGCACCCGAACGGTTATACTTCTGTTTACGGGCATTTACAAAAATTTTCGCCCAAGATAGAAGCATATATCAAAAAGATACAATATCAAAAGAAATCCTATGAAGTAGAAGTTTTTCCTGACTATGGAGAGCTTAAAATCGAGAAAGGGGAGCTTATCGCCTACAGCGGCAATACTGGTGGTTCTTCAGGACCACACGTTCATTTTGAAATTCGAAGTAGTGTATCGGAAAAACCAACGAACCCCTTATTCTACGGTATTGATGTTGCCGATGCCACGAATCCAATCTTAGAAAAACTGTTTATGTACCCGCTTTCTAAAAATGCACAAGTGAATAAAAGTGGAGATCGCATACAGGTAAATTTCACCAAACAGAGTGATGGCACTTTCCTAGCCAATAAAGTCCACGCCATTGGAAAAATCGGTGTGGGGTTTATAGGATTTGATCGCCAAGATATGGCTGCGAATAGGAATGGGATATATGCTGCGTCACTTTCCGTGAACGGAAAAACATATATGGCCTACGACTTTGAATCGTTTTCGTTTGGAGAGACAAGATATATCAACACCCTAATAGATTATGACTATTTTGGACGTTACCGACAACGAATTCAAAAATGTTTTAAATCGCTTGGAAACAAACTAAGTATCTACGAAGAATTATACAACAATGGGGAAATAGAAGTTAGGGAGGGATTAAGTTACAGTATTGAGTTAAGCATCAAGGATCTTAAAGGAAATGTAGTGGTATTAAAAATACCTGTTGAAGGCAAAAAGGAGGAACTTAAGATGCCAAAAGAAGAGAACAAGACCGATGATTATGTTATTGCCAAAAAACCAAATAATTATGATTTAGGCGGTGCAAAGGTATATTTCCCTTCTAACACCTTTTATGAGGACTTTTATATCGATTTAAAAAAAGGAAAAGATACAGTTCGCATTCACCGGAATACAGTACCCGCCCATCGCAATTTCACCATTTCGTTCGATGCAACACAATTCAGCAACGAAGAACAAAAACAATTGTTTATAGCACGATTGGATAGTAAGTTGCGGCCAAGCTATGCAAGCACTTATAAGCGTGCCGGCACGTTTACGACAAGAACAAGAAATTTAGGAACTTATACCCTGGTCAAGGATACTATTGCTCCTAAGATACGTGCCAAAAACTTCAAGGAAAAACAATGGCTCAACAACTATAAATACCTAAGCCTATCCATTTCCGATGACCTCAGTGGAGTAGACACCTATTCCGCGACCTTGAACGGCGAATGGATTCTAATGGAATATGAGCCTAAAAGAAATACGCTAACTTATAATTTCGACGATAAGATTTTGGACCAGAAGCAATGTGTTCTCAAAGTTACCGTTACGGACAATGTAGGCAACGAGAATACCTTAAGTACCACATTTTTTAGAAAATAAACTGTTTGAGATTTTGCAAAGCTATTTTCACCCTTTTTCTACTGTGCCAGTTTAATAGCCTAGCGCAAACGGCTACAATTACAGGGATTGTGCTAGACGAAGCCAATATTCCTTTATCTAATGTTAATATTTCCTCTGGCACATTCGGTACTGCAACGGATAGCAACGGCTTCTATGTGCTTAACATTTATGCCGATACGGAATCCCAAATTACCTTTTCACACTTAGGTCACAAAAACCTTGTATTACAAGGTTTGTTGTTGTCCACTAACGAAACCTTTGAATTTAGCCCCATACTTAAAACCGATGTTGTTCAGGTAGCGGGCGTAACCGTATCGCCAAGGGGAAGGAAAGAGGTTACCGGAATCACATCTATTTCACCAGAACAGCTGCTTAAAATACCCGGTGCCAATGCTGGAGTTGAAAACATCTTAAAACTATTGCCCGGTGTAAACTCTAATAATGAGCTAAGCACGCAATATTCCGTGCGTGGTGGCAACTTTGATGAAAATCTGGTTTATGTAAACGAAATTGAAGTATACAGACCCTTTCTCATACGCTCAGCACAACAAGAAGGTCTTAGCTTTGTGAACAGTAGTATGGTACAGGACGTAACCTTTTCGCCAGGCGGGTTTCAAGCAAAATATGGGGATAAACTTTCTTCAGTGCTGGACATTGTCTACAAAACACCAGCTACTTTTTCCCTTCAAGGAGATTTTAGTTTTTTGGGTGCTAGCGCAACACTAGAAACCCGCTCTAAGAACAAAAAACTAAGCAGCATTACCGGGTTTCGATACAGAAATAATGCTCTACTGGTAAATAGTCAACAAACCCAAAGTAATTTTAATCCTGCGTTCACAGATGTTCAGAGTTATCTGACCTATCGTTTTTCGAACAAATTCAACCTAAGTTTTCTGGGTAACCTTTCCGTAAATAATTATACGAACGAACCCTTGAACCGACAAACAAATTTTGGAACGTTACAGGACCCAAAAGCCTTAACCGTTTTCTACGAAGGAAAAGAAGTAAATAAATATAGCACGGCTCTTGGTGCTTTTAAAGGTAATTATCAATTAAACGATAACACAACACTAAAATTCATCACATCGCTGTATCATACGACCGAGGAAGAATATTCCGATGTAATTGCGTCTTACCGCTTAGGAGAGGTAGATAGTAATCTAGGAAGTGAAACACTAGGCGAAATTGTAAGCCCCAGAGGTATCGGCTCCCAATTCAATAGATCTAGAAATGACTTGGACGCCCTAATATTCAATCTAAACCATAGGGGCATCCAGAAACATAAAAACCTTGTTATGGAATGGGGCGTTAAGTACACCCACGAAGACATCCGCGACCAACTTAGAGAGTCCGAATTTATAGATTCGGCAGGATTTTCGGTACGTCCTCCTCGGGCAGAATTCATCAACAACCAGCCAGAAATACCATTTAACGCACCGCTGGAAGCTTTTGAAAGTCTTACCGCTTCCAATTTTGTAAAGACCAATCGCTTTTCAGGATTTTTTCAACTCGGAAAACAGACCAAATGGGGAGTACATGATGTGTATTACAATATTGGGATACGTGGCCAGCACTGGACCGTTAGCGGCACGGATGTCGAAAAAGTATCTCAAACCGTAGTAAGTCCTAGAGCGCAATTTGCCTTAAAACCAAATTGGAAAAAGGATATGCTTTTTCGATTATCCGGAGGAGTCTACCACCAACCCCCTTTTTACAGAGAGCTTAGGGATAGTTCAGGAATCATACGCCCAAATGTTAAGGCTCAAAAATCGGTTCATATAGTGGCAGGAAACGAATATAGTTTTTTACTTTGGGAAAGGCCGTTTACCTTGATCAGTGAGGCGTACTATAAAAAATTGACCAACGTAAATCCATACACATTGGAGGATGTTCGAATTCGCTATTCCGCTACCAATGACGCTCAAGCATACGTATACGGAGCAGAGCTACGGCTAAACGGTGCCTTTGTACCAGGAACCGAATCCTGGGTTAGCTTGGGCTATTTAAAAACAGAAGAGAACCGAAACGAGCGCGGCTATATTTCAAGACCCACGGATCAGCGTTTTAAATTGGGAATTCTGTTCCAAGATTATATCCCAACCATACCCGATTTAAAAATGTACCTGAACCTTGTATACAGCACTGGAGTGCCGGGCGGATCTCCAAGTTATGCCGACCCCTACATTTTTCAGAATAGATTAAGAGATTATAAACGTGCAGATTTGGGAATTTCCTATATTTTTGTAGATAAAAACAAAAGGTACGGTTCTGATCATTGGCTCCGTTCGTTCAAAGAATTGAGTATTGGCTTTGAAATTTTTAATCTTTTCAACAACCAAAACTCCATTACTAATACTTGGGTCAGGGACGTGGACAGCAAAAACGAATTTGCTGTTCCCAACTTTTTAACCTCTCGGGTACTGAACCTTAGATTGCAAATACGGCTTTAATAAAACAACATGTATAAATTTATATTTTTAATTGCTTTTTGCGCTTCCCTATCGGTACAAGGACAGAAGAATATCTATGAGAGTCCTCGATTCGATGAACTAAGCACTAGTCATAATACACTAGCTATCTTACCCTTTCTCACCAATTTAGATCTAAAAAACCAAGTAAGTAAAGAGGATTTAATAGTATTAGAAGAAAAGGAAGGATATGCGGTACAGAATGCCCTAGAGACCTATTTTTCCAAAAGGGGAAAAAAGAAAAAGTTACCGGTAGAATTTCAAAATACCAAGAACACAAAGGCCATCTTGTCTCAAAAAGGGATTACCTATAAAAATATAGATGTGTATACTATGAAGCAGCTCAGCGAAATGCTGGGTGTAGATGGCATCATCAGCGGTACCTTAGACCTTAATGTTTTATTATCTAACGGTGTTTCGACCGATTTCAGCTTTACCGATTACTTTTCCGGAAATGCGGATTATGGTCGCATTGGCGTTAAAATAAGTGATGGCAATACGGGCAAACTTTTATGGAAATACGAGAAACAAATCAACAAAAAAACTGGCAAGAATACAACCGATCTTATTGATAGAATGATGAAGCTCGCCATTCGAAAATTTCCCTACGAGCGTGAACGAAAAAAGGATAGGAAAATTAAGTAACTTACTGCCTTTATTCTTCAAAACGAAAATCAGTTATACTGTATGCAGCCTAACTAACATCACTTTATTCCATTAAACTTTTGTCTGCTCATCTTACTATTTAGAACACTTGGTAAGGATTAAACCTGTTTGCCGCAAAAACGTTTTAGAAAAAATAGCATTGTATTACTGTATCATAAATTCCTTCAAAACTCCGACCGTATAGTCAATATCCTCTTTGGTGTTATACTTTGAGAAGGAAAAACGAAGGGAAGGTTTTTTCATTTCTTCCTCGGAAAGAATTTCAGATAGTACGTGCGAACCTTTATCACTACCAGATTGGCATGCACTGCCCTTAGAGCAAGCGATACCCTTTATATCCAAATGAAACAATAACATCAATGCCTTTTCCGGTTGCACGGGTAAGCATACGTTTACCAAGGTATAGGTGCTATTATCCATATCTCCAGACAAGCCATTGAACCTTGCTCCTGGAATTTCGTTTTCTACCTTCTGAATAAAATATCGCTTTAAATCTGTAACGTAATTTTGTTCCTGCTCTAGGTTTTTATACGCTAAAATAAAGGCTTCCTCTAGACCCACAATATTATGAAAAGATTCGGTTCCTGCCCTAAAACCTCGTTCTTGAGATCCTCCAGATATCATACATCCCATCCCAGAATTTTTTCTAATGTAAGCGAACCCTATTCCTTTTGGTCCATGGAATTTGTGGGCAGCGGCAGCTAAAAAATCTACCGGTGTACTTTTTACATCCCATGCATAGTGTCCTATGGACTGGACCGTATCCGAATGCACAAGAGCCCCATGCTCTTTTGCCAATACGGCAATAGCATGGATATCCACTTTATTCCCTATCTCATTATTAACATGCATGATACTTACTAGCTTTTTAGAATCATCATTAGACAATAGCGTCTGTAAGTGAGCCATATCAGGATTTCCGTCTGCGTTTAAATTCACAAAACATAGATTTACCAATCCTTTCTCATGGAGTTCTTCCACAGTATGGAGCACTGCATGGTGCTCTATTTTGGTGGTAATTATGGTTTGCACACCTAAGTCACGGACCGCGCATCTCAGAATCATATTATCTGCCTCTGTACCTCCTGAAGTGAAAATAATCTCGGACGGAAAAGCGTTCATTTGTTTGGCAATGGTTTTTCTAGCGCTTTCTATTGCTGTCTTTGCCGTTCTTCCAAAGCTGTGCGTAGATGATGGATTACCATAAGAATTAGCCAAAGCATCTTGCATTATATCAATGACCTCTTTCCTAACTTGAGTCGTGGCAGCATTATCTAGATATACATTTTTCATTTTTGGTACGCGTTTTTTTAAATGACTACCGATTAAATTATTCCACCTAATCGATATTAACAACCCTAGAATGACCTGATTAAAAGCATCAGAATCTAAATGGATTCTTTTTGCCAAATTTCATTCATCGTTTTCAAAAATAATTCAAATAAAGTTAAATTACCTGTAAATGGTTTTAAACCTATCTAAGCATATCCCATATTTATATTAAATTTGATGTATAAAAGCTCATACTGGGTATTTAATCAACGAACGACAGAGCCAAATAATATAGATAAATCTATATTGATGGATTGGCTAATTTTATATAGATGAAAAACAATATTAGCCTTATTCTTTTACTGTTATGTATTTCCTGTGACGATGGTGATTTACAGATAAAAACGATAGATTTTGATAGTATTGAAACTCCGGATAGTTGCAGTGCCCTTTCTGCGACTACATCTAACCTATTGTTTAAAATAAATGAAGAAGAGGCGCTCATCTTAGCACTGCCAGCGGGACTTCTTAAAAACGAGGTTACAACTGATACCATTGAAAGTAACGTGCCAGGTGCCTCAAATCTAATTTATCGCATCTTTACAGAAGACGTATCCAAAAATTATTTCTGCGATGAAGTTCCTCCTATTACACCAAGCGTGTCACAAGAAATAGTAGCAGAAGCTGGAACCGTACTAATTTCTACAGTTGCAATAGATTCGGTAACTTTCGAACACTCCATAGAATTAAGCGGAATTTCATTTATAACAGAGGATGGCAGCAGAATCACGGACCTTCGTATTAATAAGTATGGAAAGGTTACTACAAAACTTTAATGATTAATTCTGATAGATGTACACTTCTGTTGCTCCCAAGCCATATTTTTGATAATCGGCATCATAATGTTTCACACTATCATATTTATTGAAGAGGTATCGTAATTCCTCTTTTAAAACGCCCTCGCCTACCCCATGTATAAAAACAACTTTTTGAATGCGTTTAGACATAGCGAACTCCAATTGCCGTTTGGCAGTTTCCAATTGTAAGTTCAGTATTTCATAATTGCCCATTCCTTTTGGGTTTTTCACCAATTGATTTATATGAAGGTCTACTTCCATTTTAGGCAGATTGCGCTCTTTGGACTTTGTTACCGCTGGTTTGCGCCTTTTGGGAAGTTCCTTTTCCTTTTTTATTTGTGCAATTTCAAAATTGCTTACTGTAATATTTCCGGTGATAACCACCAATTCCCGAGCTTCAAATACCATAGGGAAGTCGTCCTCGGTTTGTACGGTTATAGAGGAACCTTTAACATGTGAAACGACACCCTTGATAACATCGTCTATGGCCTCCACTTTATCCCCTACTTTAAAAACAGCCATAATTTTATTTTGATTCCCCAAAAATAGTGGTAATTTTCGATTTTGAACAACAAACCAAAATGCATATCCTTAACAGTTCTTACTTTTTGGGCATAGAAAACTACATGCTTCCTTGTTTTACAAAACAACTTTGGGGTTTTGATTGCCCGGGATGTGGGCTGCAACGAGCCATCGTTTTTCTTATTCAGGGGGATTTTGGAGCTGCCTTTGAAATGTATCCGGCAATTTATCCTATGCTACTGCTATTTGGATTCCTAATATTGGATAAATTTATTTCTGTTAAATATGCAAACAAAATAACCAATATACTCATGATCGGTACTGTTGGATTTATACTAACCAATTATATTTTAAAATTCATTTAACAAAACAACCAAAAAATTATGGAACAACAAAAATTACCCAATGTTACAATAGCAATAGTATTAGGGATAGTATCATTTATTTGCTGTTGTTTTAGTGCAGGTATAGGAGGAGTATTACTGTCAGGGATAGCTCTTTTTCTAGTGAACAAAGACACCAAATTATACAGCCAAAATCCTGAGGACTATTCCAATTACAGCACCCTAAAGACAGCAAAAATTGTTGCTATTGTCGGTCTAGTTTTAGGGGTTGTAACCTTGCTTTGGAGTATTTTCTCTATTGTCTCTATGGGAGGCTGGGAAGGATACATGGAACAGAACCAAGAATTATTGGAACAACTAGGTCTACCAACAGAATAGAAACAGATGAATCAACCTTTACCAGGCGCAAGTAATACCCTGACATTCGGAATTTTATCAATAGTCTTAACCGTGCTTTGTTGCGGGCCTTTTGGCGCTATTTTTAGCTTTATTGGCTTGAGCAGTGCTAAAAAAGCAGAAAGATTATACCAATTGGATAGTGCCAATTACAGCGGATATGAAAACGTAAAAACAGGCAAAATACTCTGTTATATTGGATTGGGAATAGCCGGACTACTTCTAATCTTAAGTATCGTTTATTTTGGAGCCATTGGTGCCTTACTTTATTCGGTAGCTTCCGAAGGCGGTTTTCAATAGGTAATTTCAGTAAAATGAAAAAAGTCCCGTTTCAAGAAATTGAAACGGGACTTTTTATAATTTATAATAACTATTACTTTTGAAACGCTACTAACGTTTTTTTAATAATACCTACACAATCCAACAATTCATCTTTGGTCATCACCAAAGGTGGAGCAAAACGTATGATGTTACCATGCGTAGGCTTAGCCAAAAGTCCGTTTTCCTTTAAGGCCATACAAATATCCCATGCTGTGGAGCTATCTTCTGTATCGTTTATAAGAATAGCATTTAAAAGCCCTTTACCCCGAACACCGGAAACCAAATCACAACTTGGAATAAAAGCGTCAAGTTCAGCTCTAAATAGTTCGCCCAAATCATAGGCATTCTGTGCCAGCTCCTCTTCTTTTACGACTTCTAAAGCTGCCATACCTACTGCTGCAGCTATTGGGTTCCCACCAAAAGTACTACCATGGTTTCCTGGTTGTATAACACCCATAATGTCATCATTCGCCAACACGGCAGAAACTGGATAGGCACCGCCGGACAATGCTTTGCCCAGTATCAAAATATCAGCCTTTGTTTCGGGTGTGCCGCTACAGTGTTTATTAGCGCAAGAACAGTTTCCACAAGTAGCTAAGAGTCGACCGGTCCTAGCTATCCCTGTTTGTACCTCGTCAGCAATAAACAGCACATTATATTTCTTACATAAATCCTTTGCCTTGCTTAAGTATCCTTCTGAAGGCACATAAACCCCTGCTTCGCCTTGTATAGGCTCCACTAAGAATCCGGCTATATTTTTATTTCCTTGTAAGGCATGTTCCAAAGCCTCAAGGTTATCGTACTCGATTTTTATGAATCCGTCTGTAAACGGTCCAAAGTTTTTGCGTGCTACAGGATCATTGGAAAAAGAGATAATGGTAGTGGTACGACCGTGAAAATTATTTTCACAAACTATGATTTCAGCCTGGTTTTCTGGAATACCTTTCTTCTCATATGCCCATTTTCGGCATATTTTCAATGCTGTTTCTACCGCTTCGGCACCCGTGTTCATCGGTAAGAGCTTATCAAACTTAAAGGTCTCCGTAGCATACTTTTCATATTTCCCAAGCATATCGTTATAAAAAGCGCGTGAGGTCAACGAAAGTGTTTTCGCCTGATTGACCATTGCATCCACAATCTTTGGATGGCAATGTCCTTGATTTACGGCAGAATAGGCCGATAGAAAGTCGTAATACTTTTTTCCTTCCACGTCCCAAACGTAGACACCTTCTCCCCTGCTTAATACTACAGGTAAAGGATGGTAATTGTGGGCTCCGTGTTTTTCTTCCAATGCAATAGCATCTTTAGAAGTGATATTTTCTAAAACTGACATGATAAAAATTACTTTGCGAGATTCTTTTGCAAAATGCCCATTGTTATTTTATACTTCTTTTTGCGCGTTACCTTGTTAAAGTTTTAAACCGTAGCTCTAACTATGCTTAAAAACTTAATCTCCAACCGCATCAAAAATATCCTATAAAATAATTCAATCACACATTTCAAAACAACCTCTGATAAAACTTTAGCAATTCCTTCTGTACCTTTTTCCTTTCGAAGTGTCCGAAAATTCAGCGTAGGAGAGAAATCATCCTGTAGAACTGCAAAATTACTAAAAATTTCAACGCGTTAAAACATATTGGCTAGGTCGTTCTATTTTGCTGTTGATGCGCCACCGCAGACACCTGTAGTTCTAGTCGTTTGAGTTCTCGAAGTATATCATTTTTATCCATTTGCATCCAAACATAGAGCTTTAACATGACCATAACGATTAAACACATGAAACTGGCACTGGCCCAAGTAATCAATCCTTCTGTATCTGTTGTTTTCACAAATTGAGTGACACAAAAAATAAAAATTATAAAAACACCAATGTTTACCGCTGTCATTACAGAGGCTAGCCATCCAATTTTACCTTGGTAGACCTTACTCACTTTTTCTAATAACGATTGTTCTCCTAATGCATCATAAAATTTAGCTTCTTCACGACTTAACGCCTCCTTAATAAGCTCATCGATTTTTTCTTCTTCTTTTTTCATGTTATTTATTTTTTAAAATTGTTTTTAATTTTTCCCTTCCGTGAAACAAGCGCGATTTAACTGTACCAACAGCGATTTCTAGTATATCGCTAATTTCATTTAGGGAATATCCTTCCGTATAAAAAAGCCTAATAACTACTTGCTGATTTGCTGGTAATGAGAGTATAGCTTTTTGTACTAAAGGCACTCTGTCATCTTTTGAAGTATCGGTTATAGTTGTATCGACCAAAATCTCATACTTGTGTAATTCCTGCTTACCTCTTTTTTGTTTATTGAGATGGTCTAGTGCTTTTCTTGTTACGATTCTAAAAGCCCAGCTTCCAAAACACTCCGGCCGTTTTAGCGTATACAAATTGGCAAGGATACTTTTCCAACTATCCTGAACAATATCCTTGGAACTAGCTAAATCATGTGTAAACCAATACGCGTGCTTACATAGCTTTCGATGGTATTTTTTTACCAAGACCCCTAATGCCTTGGAATTACCAGAGCGATATTCCATAACCAAAAAAGCGTCTAATGTCTTATCGCGATTGTTCATACTTCTATGTAATAGACCAGAGAAGTTTAAAAAGGTTCATTTTACTTAAATAATTATTATTCCCTCTAAAGTTATCCTAATTAAAACAAAGCAATTCCTATTTTTGTTCCATGCGAAAAAAGAACAAGCGACAGGTTTTTGAAAATGTAGAAGTAGTAGATGCAGGGGCAAAAGGAAAAACCATTGGAAAAGCACCAGATGGTAGGGTGATTTTCCTAACCAATACTGTTCCGGGAGATGTCGTAGATGTACAGACCACCAAAAAACGAAAAGCATACTTTGAGGGTATCGCTACCAAATTTCATTTGCTATCCGATAAACGCAGAACGCCCGAATGTGAGCATTTTGGTATTTGTGGCGGGTGCAAATGGCAAGATATGGGCTATGAACACCAACTGTTCTACAAACAGAAAGAGGTAGCCAACAATCTTAGACGTATTGGTCATTTAGAGTTACCGGAAATCACGCCAATAAAAGGTTCCGAAAAACAATATTTTTATAGGAATAAGATGGAATTTTCATTTTCCGATAGTCGGTGGTTGACTTTGGAGGAAATCCAATCCGACACTCAGATAACGGATAAGAATGCGTTAGGTTTTCATATTCCCGGAATGTGGGATAAAATCTTGGATATAAATAAATGTCATCTACAGGCAGACCCTTCCAACGCTATACGCCTAGAGACCAAAGACTTCGCAACTAAGAACGATATTACATTCTTTAATCCTAGAAATCAGTATGGGATGCTCCGTACGCTCATGATTCGCACTTCTTCTATCGGAGAAATCATGGTGCTAGTTCAGTTCTATGAAAATGATGCGTCCAAAAGAGCACTACTACTGGAACATTTGAAAAATACTTTTCCAGAAATAACGGCATTACTCTATGTTATCAATCCAAAACAGAACGATACCATTTACGATCAAGAGGTAGTATGTTTTGCAGGTCGTGATCATATTTTTGAAGAGATGGAAGGGCTAAAGTTTAAGATTAATGCCAAATCTTTTTATCAGACCAATTCAGAACAGGCCTACGAACTTTATAAAATTACACGTGAATTTGCAGGATTAACTGGTAAAGAACTGGTATATGATTTATATACCGGAACTGGTACCATTGCACAATTCGTTGCTAAAAACGCTAAGAAAGTAATCGGAATAGAATCGGTTCCTGAAGCCATACTGGATGCAAAATCAAATGCCAAGCACAACGAGATTTCTAATGTTGATTTCTTTGTTGGGGACATGAAAAATGTGTTTAACGAGCAGTTTATTTCTGAGCATGGCATTCCTGATATCATTATTACCGATCCGCCAAGAGATGGTATGCATAAAGATGTTGTACAGCAAATATTGAACATCGCACCACAAAAAGTAGTTTATGTAAGTTGCAATAGCGCTACTCAGGCAAGAGACTTAGAACTGATGAAGGAACTATATAATGTAACCAAAGTGCAACCGGTAGATATGTTCCCACAAACACATCATGTTGAAAATGTTGTACTTTTAGAGAAGAAATCCATAACGGACAATAACTAATAAATGGTATAATTCCAGTTTCTTTCTAACACGAACACCTCGCAAGATTTCATATAAATGAAAAATTTTGGATTTAGTATTTTAATATTCCTCTACCTCTTAACAATAGCTTCCTGTGAAAAGGACGACATCTGCGTGGAAGGCAACACACCGCTTATGGTAATCGAGTTTTTTGATATCAACAATAGGGATAACCTAAAAAATGTAAACGGATTAAGAGTAGTCGGAGAAGGACAAACGGTTACGGTAAATACCGTTGCAGATAGAACTGCATTAAATACAATTACCATTCCCTTGAAAACTGCGGCTGATACTACTGGTTTCTTACTAATAGCAAATTCAGCTAGTAATGATGATGGTTTTGAAATTGGCAATATTGACACTGTAAGCTTCAATTATGCTAGATTGGAAGACTTTAAATCACGCGCCTGCGGCTTCATCGTAAATTATGAAGAGCTAAATGGGGTATTCCAAACAGATACAGACAATTGGATACAAGAAATTGAAATCATCCGGTCAGAAATTAGTAACTCAGATTCTACGCATGTTAAAATATTTCATTAGTCTTACTTTGGTGCTAAGCTCGATTACGGTGTTTGCCCAGGACAAAACTATAGACACACAACCTAAGGATACGGTAGTTTATCAACAATCATATGGTATTCGAGTTGGTGTGGATCTAAGTAGAATAATCATATCTTCCCTAGACGATAACTATACGGGATTAGAACTTGTGGCTGATTACCGACTTACACAGGACCTTTACTTAGCGGCCGAATTGGGTAATGAAGATAAAACCCAGCAAGAAGACCTCTACGAATTCAATACTTCTGGAAGTTATATTAAAGTTGGGATAGATAGGAACACCTATGCAAATTGGTATGGAGAGCGCAATCTTATTTTCTACGGAGGACGCTTAGGTTTTAGTACGTTTAGTAACACGATAAATAACTACCAAATATTTGACAATAATCGGTATTGGAACCCCGAGGGCTTTGCCACGGCATCCGAAACGCCAGAAGAATTTAGCGGGCGTACCGCATCTTGGATTGAAGCTATTTTTGGAACAAAAGTAGAATTATTACCTAACATATATTTAGGGGCGAGTATACGCCTAGGGTTTCTTTTTACCGATGCTAATGAAGGCCGGTTTCCTATCTTATACGTACCAGGATTCAATAAAGTGACATGGGACAGTAAATTTGGTGTAGGCTACAACTACTCTATTTCTTATTTCATACCCTTGTACAAGAAGAAAAACAAGGTTAAGAAAGTAACCGAGGAAGTGGTAGAGTAATAAGCTATACTTCTTTAGAGGATTTCATAAAAATCCATTTCATCATCAATTTCTCATTACCTGCCTCACGGACTACTGCAAACTTGGGAGCTAATAACGTTGCAAACACAGCAGATCCTATAGCCAAATACAAACGGGGTATGTCTATAAAATAACCTATTCCAAATCTGGCAATTAAGAATAGTACCGCAAATCCAAAAAAATTAAAAAGCAGCGCCTTGTGTTTAACTTTCATAATTATGCTTCCTGGTTATATTTTGCTTTTTTGCTTCCTTCGTACATCACATATTGCACGAGTCTAGATTCCAAATGACTATTAAATACTTTTATTTTTCTTGAAGGTCGTAGGCCAACAAACTTTAAAGCCTGTAAATTAGAGGTAATAAACCACGCATTAGTTCCTGGGTATGACTGTTTTAAGGTGTCGCCAATATCTGAATAAAACTCTTCAACATCGAAGTCAGAATCTAAATCAGAACGGTCTAGTCGTTCTCCGTATGGCGGATTAAAACACATATGCAAAAGCCCCTCATTTTGTTTTTCCGTCTTGAAAAAATTCTCCCTTTTGAGTGTAATATACTCGTCTAAGTTAGCATTTTCTATATTTTCCTGTGCTTTTCGTATAGCGGAAGGAGCCTTATCAAAACCAGTTATCTTATGATGAAATTCTCTCGTCTTCTTGAGACTAGAATCTACAATCTTCTCATATAACTCTCCATCAAAATCGGGCCACTTTTCAAAAGCAAATCCCTTCCTATTTATATTTGCCGGTATATTACAGGCAATCATAGCTGCTTCAGTAAGCATGGTTCCACTCCCACACATGGGGTCAAGAAAATCACACTGCCCATCCCAGCCACTTAATAGCAATAAGCCAGCAGCCAAAACCTCGTTGATTGGGGCGATATTGGTAGATATCCGATACCCTCTGTGGTGCAACGAACTTCCAGAACTATCTAAAGAAACATTACAGGTATTATTATGGATATGAATATTAATTCTTAAATCTGGATGCTTTACATCAACATTAGGTCTTTCTCCGTCTGTATCCCTAAACTTATCTACAATGGCGTCCTTTGTCTTTTGAGAGATATACAAGGAATGGGTAAATTGCTCCGAGTGTACGGTAGAGTCAATAGCGAAAGTATCTTGAATAGACAGATATTCCGTCCAGTCCATATTATAAATCTTTCGATACAAGTCTTTTTCGTCTCGTACCTGAAAAGAATTTATAGGTTTAATAATTTTAATTGCAGTTCTCAAGCACAAATTAGCTTTGTACATAAAGCCAGTATCGCCTTCAAAGGCAACGTTCCTAGTTCCCTCTACTACGTTACTAGCGCCTAGGTTTCTTAGCTCCTTAGCGAGTATTTCCTCAAAACCAAAAAGCGTTTTGGCAACCATTTTAAAATTATTCCCCATATCCTCTTTTTAACATACCGCAAAAATACGCTAATTTTGACGCAGAAGTAGCTAGTTGACCACTTCGGTTAAAAAAGCTTAACCAACACATACATGAACTACATTCTCCCAATTCTTGGGGTCCTTTTAAGTTTTGCTTTTGTTTACATTACTAAACCTAAGAAAAAAGAGCATTTTAAGTTACTACTCGCCTTTAGTGGTGCGTTTTTATTGGCACTTACTATTTTTGAACTCCTACCGCAAGTGTATGAGGAATCCGATACTAAAACTATTGGGGTTTATATTATGTGTGGGATTCTTTTACAAATTTTTTTAGAATTCTTTTCTAAGGGCGCCGAACATGGTCATGTACACTTATCCGATGCAACTACCGACTTTCCATGGCTTCTGTTTGCAAGTCTTTCGCTCCATTCCTTATTAGAAGGACTTCCGATACATAGTAACCATACGATTGTATACGGTATTCTTATCCATAAAATACCTATTGCTATCATCCTCAGTATCTTTTTATTGGGTTCTAAGTTAAAACCAGTATACGCTATCCTCTTTATCCTATTCTTTTCAGTTATGACACCTTTAGGTACTTTTATAGCGGCTAATGTACAGTCAATTTCAGAATACATTATGCCGTTAAATGCCTTGGTTATAGGTGTATTCCTTCATATTTCTACAGTAATTCTCTTTGAAAGTTCGGAGGGCCATAAGTTTAACCTTAGAAAATTAGTGGTTATTATTTTGGGAATTGTAATCGCCTATTTTTTATAAATGTTCAGTAAAGAAGAATCACGAAAATTAAGAGAGGAATTTTGGATTGCCTTTGGTAAATCCTATCCTAGAAAGTGGACTCTTTATGACACCAAGGTAAAAGGACTTACATTCCGATTTCATTTCGATTTAAAAAAGGCTATGATTTCGATGGATGTAGAACATTCAGATTTAGAAGTACGCATGGCTCTTTGGGAAAAAATAATCACCTTAAAATCTATACTTAAGGAAGAATTCATACCTGATGCCCTTTTCGAGGATTGCTTTATTTTGGAAAACAATAAGGAAATTTCAAGGGTATATATTTCCAAAAAACAAGTATCTATCCACAACAAAAACACATGGCAGGAGACCATGATTTTCTTGAGTGAAAAAATGGATTCATTTGAAAATTTCTTTACGGAGTATCAGGATATTTTAGACAGCTAGGAACCTATCCTTTCGTTATCCAGAATTATTATGGCAGCGTCACGAATGGTTTGTTTTCTGTTTCCAATTTAGCTAGCAGGCGGTCTGACTTGAAAAAAGTAGGGAACTTAAAAAGAATATATAATTCATTCATTAGCCCGTCCTAAGTCATAAACCTAACCCTTCCCGAACACCTCTTTCCAATCCCGTCAACTGTGCCAGTCCCAATGCCCTACCAAGTAACGAATAACCTGAATAAAACTCATTTTGGCGATTTTTATCATCTAACACCACATGCCCGTGATCTGGTCGCATGGGAATGGCAACGACTTCTGAGCCGTTTTGTCTTCTCTTCATCTGCTCGTTCACAATAGCTTTCATGACTTTTTCCATAGATACCGAACCATTTAGATGATCAGCTTCATAAAAGCTCCCGTCTGTTTGTCGACACACATTTCTTAAATGAATAAAATGGATGCTATCCCCAAAGTCTTCTATTATTTTGACCAAATCATTATTTGCCGATGCCCCTAAGGAACCTGAACAAAAAGTGAGTCCGTTACTTGGGGATGGGTAGCACTCCAATACAAATTTAATCTCTTCATAAGTGGAGACAATCCGTGGTACCCCAAAAACTGAAAATGGCGGATCGTCTGGATGGATGGCCATCCGTACCCCAATTTTTTCTGCTTCAGGAATAATGGATTTTAGGAAGTATGCTAAATTCTCCTGAAGTTTTTCTTTACTAATATTTAATACGGTTACATGATTTTTTTTAAAATCATCCAATGCGATTAATGCTCGGGAACCTGGCATACCTGCCAATATGGATTCCTCTAGTTTCTTTTTTTCCTCGGCAGACATTCTGTCAAAATAGTCGGTTGCTTCTTGGTAGATTTTATTGGTGTAAGATGCTTTTGCATTCTCTCGTTTTAGGATAAAAAGGTCAAATGCTGCCGCCGCAACGGGACTATAACGCAACGCAGAAGCGCCAGTGGGCAAGATATAATCCAAATCGGTCCGCGTCCAATCTATCAATTGCATAAAATTATAGCAGACCGTAAAAATTCCGTTTTCCGCTAAATTTTTCAAACTTTGAATATAGTTCGCAATATAGCCATCACGTTCAGGAAGACCGTATTTGATTGCATTGTGAATATTAACGCTCTCCACCACAGACCACTCCAAACCAAAAGATTCTATTTCATTTTTAAGGGATGCTATTGTCTCCATTGTCCACACGTCTCCAACCGGAACTTCTTGACATGCAGCAACAATTCCTTCAGCTCCAACCTGTTTGATATCTTTTAAACTAACCCCAAAGGAAGGTCCGAACCATCGAAATGTTTTCTTTAGATATTCCATAGGCTACACACCAGAAAATGAATTAAATCCGCCATCAACATCAAAAATACTCCCGGTAACAAAACTAGAGGCCCCACTTAGCAAGTAATGTACTGTACCATTGAGCTCGGAAATATCCCCAAAACGACCCATAGGAGTGTTTTTAATGATACTATTTGCCCTATCCGTAAATGAACCATCTTCATTGGTTAATAATTTTCGGTTTTGGTTTCCGATGAAAAAACCTGGAGCTATGGCGTTGACTCTAATCTTATCGCCATGTTTTGAAGCTAGTTCCTGAGCCATCCACTTGGTGAAAATATCGATTCCCGCCTTTGCCATGGAATAGCCTAAAACTCTTGAAATACTCTGTTTGGCTGCCATTGAAGAAATATTCACAATAGATCCATGCCCTTGCTTTACCATTAACTTGCTCAGAACTATACTAGGCAAAACTGTACC
>CAZMUV010000019.1:0-50486 GCA_964569345.1 uncultured Maribacter sp.
AGGTTTTTGCTTTCTCCTATTTGATTTCGATAACAAACAGGAATCTTTAGTATATTTAATTTGAATTCAAAAAATTGAAAGATTATGATGGGATATTATATATTGATTGGTGCCATTGCTTTGGTAAGCTGGTTGGTAAGTCGCAAGCTAAAAAGCAAGTTCAAGTACTACTCTAATGTCCACTTGCAAAATGGAATGAGTGGCGCTGAGATTGCACAAAAAATGTTAGATGATCATGGCATTAGAGATGTTAAGGTAATATCTACTCCTGGGATGCTAACCGATCATTACAACCCAAAAAATAAAACGGTAAACCTTAGTGAAGGTGTTTATAATCAGAGAAATGCATCTGCAGCAGCTGTTGCGGCTCACGAAGTTGGCCATGCCGTACAACATGCTCAAGCATACGAGTGGTTGGGTATGCGCTCTAAGTTAGTGCCTATTGTAAGTGTTACCTCAAGCATGTCTACTTGGGTAGTTTTTGGTGGCTTGGCCCTTGGTGCAGCAGCGGGTATTGGTTTCGGCTATTGGGTCGCTGTAGCAGGATTGGTAATGATGAGTTTTGCTACGCTTTTCAGTTTTATAACCTTGCCAGTTGAGTACGATGCCAGTAATAGAGCTTTAGCGTGGTTAAAGGACAAGAACATAGTTACCCAAGCTGAATATGCAGGTTCAGAGGATGCTTTAAAATGGGCGGCAAGGACTTATTTGGTTGCTGCTATTGGTTCTTTAGCAACTTTGGTCTATTGGGGGCTACAGGTTTTTGGAGGTAGAGATTAAGACTTATTTAAAGAATAAATAGGCCTGTCGGTTTTATACTGTACAGGCTTTTTTATGTGCGAATCTGATTGTGCTAAATCGTAATCTGCCTATCTATTTGCTGGGCGAGGGAAATAAAGGTTTCTGTTCTGGAAACCCCTTCAATTTGCTGAATTTCTTTATTTAGAACATGCATTAAGTGTTCGTTGTCTTTACATAAAATCTTAATTAGGATAGACCAGTTGCCCGTAGTGTAGTGGCATTCTAAAACTTCTGGTATTTTTTCCAATTGTTTTACCGCTACAGGATTGCTCATGGCCTTATCCAGATAAATTCCAATATAGGCCATTGTGGTATAGCCCATAGCTTTAGGGTTAATTACAAACTTAGAGCCGGCTAAAAGTCCAGAAGCCTCAAGTTTTCGTAATCTTTGATGTATTGCAGCACCAGATATACCAATATTTCGCGCAATTTCTAGAACTGGCTTACGGGCATCCTCCATTAAAAATCTTAAAATTTTCTTGTCTATACCATCAATTTTGACATTTTGATTAGGTGATTTCATATAAAGCATATTAAGTTGAAATCAAAAGTAAATAAAATACCTTCGTATTGTTAGTTTAGAAAAGAGGTGCTATAGATTCTTTAGAAGGTGCTTAACTGGCCACAGTATCGGGATTATAGCCCAAATAAGGAACATGGTGCTCCTTGAATGTAATGCCATAGTTTTCCAATTCCTTAAGTATAGGTGTGTATACTTCTTTTGTAATCGGAATTTGTACTCCAGGTTTAGTTATTTTTTTGTTTAAAATTAGCAGGGTGGCAATAGCAACAGGAAGTCCTACAGTCCTTGACATGGCCGTGTGGGTTCTGTCTTCTCCCAAGACCACCATATTCGAATCAATTTGTTCTTGCTTACCGTTAATTTCGTAGCCAAACTTATGATACATGACAATCATATCCTTGTCTTCAGGTGCTAATGTCCAACTATCTTCGAGTATTTTTTGTAGGATTTGTGCAGGTGTAGCATTTTTAAGTCCAACACGTTTTTTAGTGTCAAAAATGTTTAGCTCTGTTAGTTTATCCCACATAATATCGTCCTGATCTATTTTTAGGTAGTGACGCAATTTAAGCTCCACCGAATCGGTTGGAGAATAGGGTAAAAATAAGTTTACAAACTGGCGATAGGTCATGTTCTCCGAATTTTCAACGGTATAGCTATCGTCTGTCATTCCCAATTGCACGAACATATTCCACGCTTTAGAGAAACCTACCCTCCGCATGGTACCTCGGTAAATCGTAAGTGCATTTTGTAATCCGTAGGCTTCCTTATAATTTAAGGAATCTCGGTTTGCATAGCCTTCAAAGCGGCCATACCCTTCAATTTCAAAGAACTCCGTTCTCCTAAATAATTTATGATACGGTATAAACTTATAAGTACTTTCTTGAATAAATTTTGCGGTTCCGCCTTGTCCTGCCAGTACTACATTTCTAGGATTCCAAGTAAACTTATAGTTCCAAAGGTTGTTGTCTGATTCTGGGGCCACCAAGCCTCCTGTAAAGGATTCGAATAAGAGGATTTTACCGCCTTTTTCTCTAATGCGATCAATAATCTGCATTGCGCTCATATGGTCAATACCAGGGTCTAGACCTATCTCGTTCATGAAAACAAGCCCGTTTTCTTTGGCTACTTTGTCTAGTTCCATTATTTCTGGACTCACATAAGAAGCTGTAACTAAGTGTTTTTTAAAACGAATACAATCCTCAGCAACTTTTATATGAAATCTAGCGGGAAGCATCGAAACCACAATGTCCGCATTTTGGATGGCAGCTGCCCGTTCTTCGTCCTTAAACACATCTAAAATTAGAACAGTGCAGTTCGGATGTGATTTTATTTCTATTGAAATGGATTCAGGATTCAAATCTCCGATGGTAAGATGTAATGACTCACTTTCCGATTTCTCCATGAAATAATCCAATAAATATGAGGTGGATTTACCAGCACCTACTACCAAAATTTTTCGCGACATATGTATTGCTTATTTTTGTTATAGAACGATTAACTAAGGTATCAAAATGTTACATTTATAAAAAATTAACAGAGTTAAGTTATGAACAAAACAATATTTGCAACTGCATGTGTTTTAGGTCTTTTGGCCGTGGTGTTGGGTGCATTTGGCGCACATGGTTTACAGCAACTTGTGGAGGCCAAATCTGTTGCCAGTTTTGAAACTGGGGTGCGCTACCAGATGTATCATGCTTTCTTTTTATTTGTACTAGGGCTTTTGCCTGGCGTATCTGAACGTATAAAACGAATTGTCTTTTATTTGGTGATGGGTGGTGTTGCGCTATTCTCTTTTTCAATTTATCTGTTGGCTATCAATAGCTTGTTTGATTTTGATTTTAAGATGATTGCTTTTATAACCCCTATCGGAGGTGCTTTGCTCATTGCTGCATGGGGAATTTTAGGAGTTGCTCTGTATAAAAGTAAATAAGACTATATTTCCTTTTTAAAGTATCTTAGGTAATTACTGGACATAAACCGTTTTTATATATGAACATAACAAAAGTGATAGGACGAATTTTAGGGCCGCTATCCTTCTTTATAATACTCACTTTTTTTCATCCTGTAGGCCTTTCCCAAGAAGCGAATGCTGTTTTGGCTACTACCGTTTGGATTGCCATTTGGTGGATTACAGAGGCAATACCCATAGCAGTTACTGCGCTGCTACCCTTGGTGCTGTTCCCTTTGTCAGGTGGTTTGGATTTACCATCTGCTGCTGCTTCTTTTGGACATAAATATATATTCTTATACATGGGCGGTTTTATTATCGCTATTGCCATTGAAAAATGGAATCTCCATAAACGCATCGCCTTAACCATTATCAATTTTATTGGTTCAGACGTTCGTAAAATTATTTTAGGCTTTATGGTGGCCACTGCATTTTTATCCATGTGGATATCCAATACAGCCACTTCGGTAATGATGCTGCCTATCGGTATGGCGATTATCAAACAGCTCAAGGACAATCCGGATACCATTGAAGATGAAAATCAGACTTTTGGGAAGGCATTGATGTTGGCCATAGCATACAGTGCTTCTATTGGTGGCGTAGCTACTTTGATTGGGACGCCTCCCAATTTGGTGCTGGCAGGGGTAGTCTTAGATACTTACGGTTATGAGATTACATTTATGCAGTGGTTTAGTTTTGGCTTACCAATTTCTATCATTTTACTTTTTGTTTGTTGGAAATACTTAACCCGCTATGCCTTTCATTTTAAACAAACTGAATTTCCTGGTGGTAAACAAGAGATTAAAAGGCAATTGAGCCAGTTAGGAAAACTATCCTACGAGGAAAAAATGGTTGCCTTAGTTTTTGCCTTCACAGCATTTTGTTGGATAACCCGTTCCTTTTTACTTCAAAAATTATTACCTGCGTTGGATGATACTATTATTGCTATATTTTTTGCTATAGTACTGTTTTTGATACCGGCTAAGAACAAAAGGGAGCAACTTATTAATTGGGAAGAAGCTGTAAAAATGCCCTGGGGTATTATTTTACTTTTTGGCGGCGGAATGGCACTGGCTAAAGGGTTTGAGGTTAGTGGACTGGCCGTTTGGATAGGTAGTCAAATGACTGCACTCTCAGGTCTTCCGATTTTACTGCTGATACTGGTCTTAATTGCAGCCGTAAATTTCTTAACTGAAATCACTTCCAATCTTGCGACTACCGCAATGTTGTTACCAGTTCTGGCGCCCATGGCTTTAACTATAGATGTACATCCGTTTGTTTTGATGGTAGGAGCCGCTGTTGCTGCTTCCTGTGCTTTTATGCTCCCGGTAGCAACGCCCCCAAATGCCGTAGTATTTGGTTCTGGATACCTTCGCATTCCAGATATGGTACGAAAAGGCTTTTTTATGAATGTGGTATCTATTTTCACTGTTACCCTATTTGTTTACTTTGCTTTGCCAGAGTTATGGGGTCTTATTATCGATACATTTCCTGAACAGCTAAAAAAATGAAATTTCTATTAATTCCAGATAAGTTTAAAGGTTCGCTCACAAGTGAAGAGGTTGCTAGTGGTATACAGCTAGGTGTAGAAAAAGTGATGCCAAGAGCTTCTTTTCATGTCATTAAGGCTTCGGATGGAGGAGATGGATTTTTGGATGCCATTTCACGTTATAAAGCCTGTGTAGGCATTGAAACGGTTGGTGAAGACCCCTTAGGTAGGCCGAGGTTATGCAGGTATTTATATAATAAAGATGAATCGGCAGCGTATATAGAGCTGGCAAACGCCTCAGGGATGGAGTTGCTTAGTGCTAAAGAACGGAATCCCATGGAAACATCTACTTATGGGACAGGATTACAAATTAAGGATGCCATTGAAAAAGGAGCACGGAATATCTACGTAGGTTTAGGTGGTAGCGCTACTAACGACGGAGGAATAGGAATCGCCCATGCATTGGGATATAGGTTCCTAAATGAGAAGGGTGCTGTGTTGGAACCTGTGGGTAAAAATTTAATTCATATCTATGAAATCGATACCGCCCATGTTTCTTCCCTTTTACGAGAGGTTTGCTTTTTTGCGGTGAACGATGTAAGTAATCCGTTATTTGGATCAGATGGTGCAGCCTTTGTCTATGCTAAGCAAAAAGGCGCAACCTCCGCTGCTATACTGAAGTTGGATAAAGGACTTCAGAATTTACACAAGCTTGTAAGACATCAGTTCGGAAAGGAAAATGCACTGCTTTCCGGAGCGGGTGCGGCAGGAGGAACTGCTTTTGGACTTAAAAGTTTTTTGAAAGCCGATTTTTTACATGGAATCGATTTCATACTTAAATTATCAGGAATCGAAACTATTTTGGTGTCAGATACGTTTGATTATATAATTACCGGTGAAGGTAAGATAGATGCCCAGACCCTTAGCGGTAAACTAGTGCAAGGTGTTTTGGTTTTGGGAAAGAAATTTAATATACCCGTTGTTGCTGTTTGCGGACAATTGGATGTCGACATTAGTACGCTAACGGAAATGGGTATAAAGGATGCTATTGAAATTCAGGATGCGAACAAAACATTATCCTACAATATGAAAAATGCACAAACCTTGTTGGTGAATTCCATGGTGGAATTCTGTAAAGGCATAGGTTAATATTAGCAAATAACGCAAAGCGTCTTTCTATTAAAAAATAGGAAAATCGTAAAAAAGGGATTTATTTTTATCAAAATCACAATATAATCTATGATTTTTCGATTTAAATGTAGCTTCTATCAGAATAGACATTGTTATTTTTAATGGATTTTGTTGTGGGATAGGAATACCATAATTCAACCGATATTCCGTTGATTAAAACTTAATAGTAACAGGCTTGAGATATAATTTCAATAATTTTGTACAAACTAAACAATAGCTTTATGACTGCATCAGACCAAAATACGAAAACGATTTCGTTGAAAGATTATGGTATTACGCACGAGAATATACAGTATCAATTATCTCCTTCTGGATTACAGGCGATAACTGTAGAAAATAAAATGGGGGTAGAAACCGCAAACGGTACTTTGGCCGTAAATACGGGTGAATTTACTGGCAGGTCTCCAATGGATAGATTTATTGTAGAAGACAGTATTACAAAAGATAAGGTGTGGTGGGGAAATATAAATATTCCTTTTCCAGCCGATAAGTTCGATGCCTTACACAAAAAGGTAATCAACTATCTAAACGATAAGGAATTGTTTGTTCGGGATAGTTATGCTTGCGCTGACCCGGAGTATAAACTGAATATTAGAGTTATAAATGAATATCCTTGGTCTAACATGTTTGCTTACAACATGTTTTTAAGACCTACGGAAAAAGAGTTAGAAGATTTTGCACCAGAATGGACTGTGATTAATGCTCCCGGTTTTATGGCCAATGCAGATGAGGATGGTACTAGACAACATAATTTCGCAATTCTTAATTTTACTAAAAAAATTGCCTTGATTGGGGGTACAGGTTATACTGGAGAAATTAAAAAAGGAATATTTTCTGCCTTGAACTTTATTCTACCAGTAGAGAAAAATACCTTGCCTATGCACTGTTCCTCTAATGTAGGCAAAGAGGGTGATACGGCTATATTCTTTGGTTTGTCTGGAACAGGAAAAACAACCTTGTCCACAGATCCAAACAGGGAATTGATAGGAGATGATGAACATGGTTGGACAAGCAAGAATACTGTATTTAACTTTGAAGGCGGTTGCTATGCCAAAGTCATCAACTTATCGCAAGAGCAGGAACCAGAGATTTACGGAGCTATAAGACCTGGTGCGATATTGGAAAATGTTGTTTTGGATAACAGAAATAATGTCGATTTTGCCGATACCTCAATAACTCAAAATACACGGGTTAGTTATCCCATATATCACATTGATAATATAAGACAACCCTCTATTGGGAAAAATGTTAAAAACATTTTCTTTTTAACGGCAGATGCATTTGGAGTATTACCTCCAATATCAAAATTAACTCCTAGCCAGGCGGCATATCACTTCATTTCTGGTTATACGGCAAAAGTTGCTGGTACCGAAGCTGGTGTTGTGGAGCCACAACCGTCGTTTTCTGCATGTTTTGGTGCTCCCTTTATGCCTTTACATCCAACAAAGTATGCCGAAATGTTAAGCAAGAAAATGAAGGAAACCGGTGTGGATGTTTGGTTGGTAAATACAGGTTGGACAGGTGGCCCTTACGGAATTGGAACTAGAATGAAATTAAAATATACAAGGGCCATGATTAGTGCAGCTCTAAACGGAGACTTGGGATTGTATTCTTACGATAACTACCATATACACTCTGTTTTCGGAGTAGCGCAGCCTAGGAAATGCCCTGGTGTTCCAACAGATGTTTTAAGTCCAAGAACCACTTGGAACGACGATCAAAAATATTATTCAACGGCTTTTAAACTTACGAATGCTTTTCGGGAAAATTTTAAAAAATTCGAAAGCTATGCTAGCGAAGAGATTAGAAGAGGTGGCCCACAACGCTACGGATTTTAAAGGAGTCCACGGTTTAGAAAATCATATTAGTTCTCTTTGTTAAGTACGGAGTAATCTTTTTCGACTAGGTAAAATTTAAGCATAAGAAAGTCGGCACTATTGCCGACTTTCTTATGCTCTATTTGTAGTGGTGCTTACTACTTGTTAGCGCTTATTACATACTTTTGTAACGCCATGGTCATAGATGGTGTATCGGGTGTAGGCGCCTTAATATCTATTCGAAGACCTGCTCCTGTGGCCGCATCTACAGTAGAGTTTCCAAAAACTGCTATTCTGGTTTCGTTTTGTTCAAAGTCTGGAAAATTCTGTAGCAAGGACTCTATTCCAGAGGGGCTAAAGAAAACTAGTATATCGTAGTAGACGTTTCTTAAATCGGATAAATCACTAATTACCGTTTTGTAAAAAATACCTCGTTTCCATGAGATACCCAATGCATCTAATTGATCAGGTATGTCTTGTTTCTGAGCATCTGATGACGGTAAAAGAAAAGCCTCATCCTTATATTTTTTTATAAGCGGCACTAATTCAGAGAATTGTCTTTTTCCAACGTAAATTTTACGTTTTCTATAGACAACATATTTTTGAAGATAATAAGCCACCGCTTCGGACTGGCAAAAATATTTCATACTGTCCGGTACTTTAAACCGCATTTCTTCAGCAATCCTAAAAAAATGATCTACCGCATTCCTGCTTGTAAGAATAATCGCGGTAAATTCTTTAGGGTCTATCTTTTGCTGTCGGACACTTTTAGCATCAACACCTTCCACATGTATAAACGGCCTGAAGTCTACCTTAATCTTTTCTTTGTCAATAAGTTTGGAATAGGGAGAATTTTCCATTTTTGGTTCTGGTTGGGAAACCAAAATCGTTTTTACTTTCATACGCGTGCTATTTGAAAAAACTTCCCAAAATGACCAAGGGGGCAATTTCGAGTGTGCAAAGGTACAAAATAAAATAGAAGAAATAATTAGCAAAGAAGTTTTGATAATTCTTCAGCACTTTTACCCAGCCAATCACATTAATACTCAGGAATAGGAATATAGTTGTGAAAATTACAAGATTAGGGCTAACATTAACATAAGCAAGCAAGATGTTCGCCAAGAAAAATAGGATGCCACCGTAGTTTAAATAGGATATTTTCTTAAAAATAATTTCGCTAAAAACGGATTGTGACTCAAAAATAAATCCGTTAGTAAGTTGTAATGCCGTCTTTAACAACAAGAACAAAAAAGAACCTAGGAGTAGTAATGGATATAAAAAGGGATATTGGGTAGTTCCCGAACTTATCAAATTTTTAAAAACAAAGAAAAGAAACAACGCCGTGTTGATGACTTGAAAAATGGTTAAAAGAACATGAAACCAGTTGAGTAAACGCTCTTTTTTATTGTACATGAAAATATACTTGTTGTTGAACGGCAACACAATAAAATTTAAAAAGCGAACATAATAGAGGCTCTTAGCAATCAGTACAAAAAGTAAACTACCAAATATAATTAGGGTAATCCAATCTAGCGATTCGGGAGTTCTTAAAATGGGATTCATTGCGGTAAAGGTACAGGTTTGCCGTTAAGTCCAAAATACAGATTGTTTTCCGAAATAACTATTCTAAAATAAGCTGGTTTCTCTATTTTGGAAGGGGTGGGGGGCGTTATTTTAAAATAAGTAGTGTCTTTGGCTTGTAATGCTTCGGTTTCTAGTTTTAGCGTATTCACTATTAATGGTTTAATTTCCTGTACCTTTTTGTAGCTATCTAAAAAGGCTATTCCAAACTTTAATTCGGTAAGTGGAACTTGAAAATTATAAGGGTTGTACACTTTTAACTCAAGACTTTCACCCAAATTAATTTCGTCCTCATCTGCGTCTATGATACATTCGAGTTTCCGGTATGAATTAAAATTTGTGATGTAGTTGCCAATAAATTCAGTGCCGGACATTTTCGTAAATTTAAAAGGGCCATCCTTACTGTATTTAGAGATGTAAAGTATTTTTTTGTTGCGCACCGTTTCTTCCGAATCGTCAATGGAATATTGGTTTTTTCTGTATTGCACATTATTGAGCGAGAAGGCAGTATTGCCGCTGTAAAAACTATACATAGGAGCGTTTCTGTACGAGTTTTCAAAAACTACAGGAGTATCCCCTGCTTCGTTAGCTACTTTTTTAACCCATTCCTTGTTTCCATGTGTCTCATAATAAATATTGAATAGCAAGGGTTGATGCACTAAACCAACACGAAGGTATAACACTATGGCAATATTAGCGAGCCCTAAACGGTAAATCCATTTTGCGCTGGTTTTATTATCTAAGATATATTGAAACACTAAGACTACCATTGGAATACAAATGATAATAACCCATTGCGCTTGTATCCTGCGGTTAAAGCTAGATAGGAAAAAGAAGAGGATAACACCATAGGTTAAAAATAAAAGTGCTTTGGTAAAAAGACCGTTTGTTTTTGTTTTAAATAGCGCTTGGTAAATGAATGGAAACGTTAGGCCAAAAATGGCTACTAAGTTTACAAAGAAACCTAGCGTGTATTTCTGGAAATCATAAGCACCGTTAGGGCGTTCGGAAATATGGTAGTTTATAGAGACGAAATCCTGTTCGTAAAGCCAATAAAAATGTGGTGTATAACACACTAATGCAATGGTAACCACATACCATGCATATTTATTTTTCACAAGTTGTAGGTTGGAGAATAGTACAAAAACGATAACCAAAACAGCATGGTACTTACTATACATTAAGCAAGCCATTACAATTCCCAAGACCACCGAGACCCCTAAAGTAGGTTTTTCAATAAATTTTTTGTAAACTAATAAAAAACAGGAGGTAAAAAATAGTAAAGGAGTATCTGGTAAAGTGAAAAAGCCATAAGCGTTCAACAAGGTCATAGAAAAGACAAGGACAAAAAAATGAGGAATAAATCCATTCTTTTTTGGATGGTCCACAACAAGCCATAAAACTAAGATATTTGCTGTGGATAGTAAACAACTCATAAAACGCACACCCAGCTCACCGTCAAAAAAGAAACTACTGATTTTTATGAGCAAGGCCACCATGGGCGGGTGGTCAAAATAACCCCAGGCCATATTTTGACTATAATACCAATAATATGCCTCGTCATAGATCAGTTCCGTAAAATAGGATTGAACTAGGTTTAGTACCAGAATAGCGGCCAATAAATAATAAAACTGCTTGGGTATTTCCTTTAACATGGTTGGTTTTAGTTAGGACAAAATTACAACTTCTGTACATTACGCAATTTCTAAAAAAATCATAAAGCTTAGCCCTGTGTTTTTCTGCCGTCATTAAAATAGTATTTTTGTATACATACGCTAGTATTTATGGCCAATAGCATTGTAATAATTCCAACCTACAACGAAATTGAAAACATTGAACCTATAATAAGGGCTGTTTTTGAGTTGCCAAAGGATTTTCATGTACTTATCGTAGATGATAATTCGCCTGACGGTACAGGGGAATGCGTTATCAAGTTGCAGAAGGAATTTCATGAGACTTTGTTTTTAGAAACGCGCATGGGGAAATCTGGTTTGGGTACGGCTTATATTCATGGCTTTAAATGGTGCATTGAAAGAGAATACGATTATATATTTGAGATGGATGCCGATTTCTCCCATAATCCAACAGATTTGTTACGCTTGCTTAAAGCTTGCGAGAGCGGGGCAGACGTAGTCGTAGGTTCTAGATACAAGCAAGGTGTAAACGTAGTAGATTGGCCTTTGTACAGGGTATTGTTATCTTATGGAGCATCATTCTATGTAAAGATGATTACAGGTATGCGAGTTCATGATCCAACAGCTGGTTTTGTGTGTTACAAAAGACACGTTTTGGAAAGTATCAATTTGGATTCTGTGCGCTTTGTGGGCTATGCTTTTCAAATCGAAATGAAATTTAGAGCATATCTAAAGAATTTCAATATACAAGAAATCTCAATTATTTTCAGGGATAGGGTAAGGGGTAAATCCAAAATGAGTTCTTCGATTATTACCGAAGCTATTTGGGGTGTCTTCTCAATGAAAATAAAAAGTCTATTTCAACGAAATAAATTTTAATTATGGCTAAAACGCTTTTAAAGAACGGAAAGCTTGTTAATGAAGGCAAGATACAGGAGGTAGATATATTGTTAGATGGGGAGTTGATTGTGAAAATAGCAGCCAATATTTCCGATACAAGCGCCACAGTAATAGATGTAAAGGGTAATTATATTATACCCGGAATTATAGATGATCAAGTACACTTTAGGGAGCCTGGTCTAACACATAAAGGAACGATAGCTACAGAAAGTAGGGCAGCGATAGGTGGAGGAATCACCACGTTTATGGAGCAGCCTAATACCGTTCCGCAAGCCACTACCATTGAAAAGTTAGAGCAAAAATTTACGACTGCTAGTAACACTGCTTTTGCTAATTATTCTTTCCCTTTTGGGGGAACCAATGACAATCTGGAAGAGTTAAAGCGACTGGACAAAAATTCTTGTTCTGGCATCAAGTTGTTTTTGGGTTCCTCTACAGGTAATATGTTGGTAGATGATGAGCCTGTTTTAGAAAACATATTCAGTAGTACGGAAATGGTTATTTCAGCGCATTGTGAAGATGAAACCACTATTCGACGGAATTTAGCAGCGTATATGGATAAGTACGGTGATGATATTCCAATGGAATACCATCCTCTAATAAGAAGTGAGGAAGCCTGCTATTTGTCCTCGTCTCGTGCCATTGCGTTGGCTAAAAAGACGGGAGCAAGATTGCATGTTTTTCATTTATCTACCGCTAAGGAAATGGATTTGTTCCGAAACGATATTCCCTTGGCTGAGAAAAAAATAACGGCAGAGGTGTGTATTCATCACCTGTGGTTTTCAGATGCTGATTACAAAGAAAAAGGAGCGTTTATTAAATGGAATCCGGCGGTAAAAACGGCTCAAGATCGCGATGCGCTCTGGGAGGCACTTTTAGATGATAGGATAGATGTTGTTGCCACAGACCATGCACCGCATACATTAGAAGAGAAGGACAATGTATATACAAAAGCACCAAGTGGTGGACCTTTGGTACAGCATGCCTTACCTGCGATGTTAGAAAAACATCTTGAAGGTAAAATATCTTTGGAAACAATGGTCCAAAAGATGTGCCATAACCCTGCAATACTATTTCAGGTAGAAAAGAGGGGGTATGTACGAGAAGGGTTTTATGCCGATTTAGCGATTGTTAATCTCAATAGCCCATGGAAGGTTACCAAGGATAATATAGCATACAAGTGCGGTTGGTCCCCTTTTGAAAATCAAACGTTTAAAGCTTCGGTGACACATACCTTTATAAATGGACATTTGGCATACGAAAATGGTATATTTTCCGAGAAGCGAAACGCAAAAAGACTTACGTTCAATAGACCATGAAAAAAATTATAATCATACTACTTGCTTTAGTAGCAGTTTCTTGTGTAGAGAAGCTAATTGAAAAACCGGACAACCTAATCCCAAGGGATAAAATGATAGCTATCCTAAAAGATATGGCCATTTTAAATGCCGGTAAAGCAACTAAAACTAATATCCGTATTCTAAAGGAAAATGGAATAGAACCAACACAATATCTTTTTGAAAAACATGATATTGATTCTACTGTTTTTGTGGAGAGTGACAGGTACTATGCCTCTATACCTCTAGAGTATGTTAGTATGTACGAAGAGATTGAGGCTTTGTTAACCAAAGAAAAGAAGCTTATGGATGAAGCCAAGAAAATCAGTGACAGTCTTAAAGTGATAGAGCTGCAGAAATTGCGCAAAAAAAATGATAGCATTAAAGAAATTCCAGTAAAGATTTCTAGTGATCAGAAATAAAGCAATCGGCACTTAATTTTATGGCCTCGTCCAATACTTGAAACTTATAATTCAAACTATTTTTTATTTTATCATTGTTATAAACTTCTGTGTTTTGAAGAGAATAGATAGTATTTTTTGTTATTCTGCGTCCGTTTCCTGTTAGCAGATGCGACAATATATCTAGGTATCTGCCAATTTTTAACTGCCAAAGCTTTAAAACCTTAGTTGGCGGCTTTTTATTCATTGCAAGTGTAATTCTTGTAAGTATATCCTTGAAGCTAAGGTTTTTGGAAACAAGAATAAACCGTTCACCCACAATATTAGAGGTCATTAAACCAATCATTGTATTAACGACATCAGAAACGGTTACAAAACCAGTCCCTCCTGGCGGATAATAGTTGTATTCCTTGTTTGCGGTCTTAAATAGTTTCCCGCTGCCAGTTTCCCAAAAACCAGGCCCCACGATAACACCTGGATTTACGATTACGACTTCTAGTTTTTCTTGTGAGCCTCTCCAGACTTCCATTTCTGCCGCATATTTGGTCCGAGCGTAAACATTGGTATTTTGGTCCGTCCACTCACTATCCTCCGTAGCTTCCTTATTAGTCAGGCTTCTACCAATAGTGCCTATGGTACTTACGTAGCATAGTTTTCTTACTTGGTGTGACAAACAGAGGTTTACAATATTTGCAGTACCCTCAATATTCACTTTCTTGAGCCTATCAAAATCGTTCGGGTCAAAGGAGATAAGAGCAGCCGCATGGTATACATAATCAATGCCTTCAATCGCAATTTCCAATGCGGGAATATCTAAAATATCTGCTTTAATCCATTCAATTTTATCAAAGATAGTTTGGGGATTTGGTGTATAGTAGGAGAATACTTTTTTCACGTTGTCTAGTTTGGATTCCGTTCTATAAATCGCCCTAACTTCTGTATTTGTAAGTGCCAACTCCAATAAAAGATGTGAGCCTACCAACCCTGTGCCTCCGGTAACTAAAATCATATTTCAAAGTTAGGCAATACGCATAAATAAATTCCCTCTAAATTCAGGTAGATAGCCTGCGGATTTCCTTTTATATTTGCACAATATCTAAGAATGACACGAATGACTTTAAATTTTGTTAAGGAACTGGAATGGAGAGGAATGTTGCACGATGCCATGCCTGGTACCGAGGAGCATCTACTAGAAGGAATGCAAGCTGCCTATGTGGGAATAGACCCCACTGCGGATTCTTTGCATATTGGTCATTTAGTTGCTGCAATGATGTTGCGTCATTTTCAATTGGCAGGTCATAAACCGTTTGCACTTATAGGTGGTGCCACAGGAATGATTGGTGATCCCTCCGGAAAATCGACCGAAAGAAATCTTTTAGATGAGAAAACCTTACGTCACAATCAAAATGCATTAAAAGAACAGCTTTCCCGTTTTTTGGATTTTGAAAGTGATGCCGAGAATGCCGCAGTTTTAGTGAATAACTACGATTGGATGAAGGATTTTACATTTTTAGATTTTATACGAGATGTGGGCAAGCATATCACTGTAAATTACATGATGGCCAAGGACTCTGTTAAGAAACGCTTATCCTCAGAGGCTAAAGAAGGAATGTCCTTTACTGAATTTACCTATCAGCTAGTACAGGGATATGATTTTTTACATTTATATAAAAATCATAATTGTACCTTACAAATGGGTGGTAGCGACCAATGGGGCAATATTACCACAGGTACTGAGATGATTAGAAGAATAGGTGGTGGCAAAGGTTTTGCTCTTACCTGTCCGTTGATTACCAAGGCCGACGGTACCAAGTTCGGTAAGACCGAAAGTGGGAACGTTTGGTTGGATGCTAATAGAACGTCGCCCTACCGATTTTATCAGTATTGGCTCAATACTTCTGATGCCGATGCCGAGAAATATATTAAAATCTTCACGTTCCTATCTAAGGAGGAAATAGAGGAATTAACCACGGAACATGCCGAAGCTCCTCACAAGCGGTTATTGCAAAAACGTTTGGCAGATGAGATTACCGTAATGGTGCACTCGCAAGCAGACTTAGATAATGCTGTGAAGGCAAGTGCCATCCTGTTTGGGAAGTCTACCGGAACTGATTTAAAAGGCTTGGACGAAAAAACTTTTTTGGATGTTTTTGAAGGCATACCGCAGGCTGAAATTTCTAAAAACGAACTGGATGGCGGACTAGATATGATTGCTGCACTTGCTGCTCAAACCGGATTTTTAGGTTCTAATGGGGAAGCACGACGCGAACTCAAACAAAATTCAATCTCCGTAAACAAGGAAAAAGTAACCGAGGAGTATAAGATTACCAAAGACGATTTGATCAACGGAAAATTTGTGCTACTGCAACGTGGTAAAAAAAATTATTACCTCTTGGTGGTTCATTAGCGCAATGTATCAGTCCAAATTATTGTTATCTAGTAAACTTAACATAAAGCTAACGCAACCATTATAGCTATTTCTTATCTTAAGCATATAAATCGTTGGTGTTTGTAATGAAAAAGGTATACTTCTTATTTATATTTGTTCTCCTATTATGCTCCTGCTCCCAGCCGGACAGCTCTCAGGTCGATGATGCTGAACTGCAATTCGCCGAACAAAAATGGGAATTGGTACGTATGTCAGGAAGCATGGTGAATGCTACGAAAATAGGCTCGGATATGGAATGGCAGGAGTACTATGTCTTTAGCCTTGATGGTACCTTCCAAAAAATACGTTCTAATGACGATATTACTTCCAAAGCAACTGGATTTTTTGAAGTGGTAGAGTACGATAACGACGAGTCCGATTATTTAGAACTTACTTATGAAGAGGGTTTTGGATTGATTGGAAACTGCTCTGGCGACCAAACGGAAATACTAATATATCAGTCAAATACAGAAATAGCCAATACTTGGATGGCTTGTGATGGTCCTCAATTGGATTATATTTTGGTTCAAGATTAAAGTGCCATCAAATTACAACCTCGAATATCGGAATGGTCGAACCTTCCTATTATTTCAAAACTATCGTCATCGTATTTTTTACCCAAATCTTGTGTAGCAATAAAGGAACATGAGTTTCTGTTCGCTAAATCAATCACATTAATTCCTCCAGATTTTCCATTAGCTAGATATGAAAACGGATCTTCGGTATCTCTTACTAATACCTTCATCCAAGGCGGACAATCAAACACACCGTTTCCTCTAGAGTATGCTTGGGATAGTAGTTCCGTCATCCCGTATTCTGAATGTATGTGGTCAACTCCAAAACCAGTTTTAAGCAGCGCGTGAAGTTCTTCTCGGATGAGCTCTTTTCTCCGGCCTTTCATACCCCCAGTTTCCATAACCGTTGTGTTTTTTAGTGTAAATTGATATTGTTCGCAAAAATCCAAAAGTGCAAAGGATACTCCAATCAACAAGGTTTTTGTTCCTGTTGCTTCTAAAGCTGTTAAATGGGTTTTTAATCGTTCGACATCATGCAGAAAAAAGCCACTCTGTGGATGTCCTGATTTTTTTATAAGATCATTCACCATATAAATCAGTGAAGAGTCTTCCCGTTCCAAATAGGAAGGCAATAACGCTACAATACAGAAAGATGAAGGTGTGCCATAGAACCTTTCAAAAGTGCTGCGATAACTTTCCTCGTATAAGCTTATATCGGTAACGAAGTGTTTGCTTGTAATGCTTCCAGTGGTGCCGCTGCTAGTAAACGTAGCTACTACGGAATCTGCATTACTAACTATTTGCTTTTCCTTGAAAAAGTGAATAGGTAGAAACGGAATATCGACTATAGTTTGGACGTGTTGAGGTGTTACTTTAAGATGTTTGCAGAACTCCTGGTATACTTTATTATGTGCGTATTGGAAACGAAATGTTTCCAATACGGCTGCAAGGAATTGTGCCTTGGTATTTATTTGAAACAGGACGTTGTTGCGTGATTCGTTTCCCATGAGTGCAAAGGTAGGCAACACCTATAGACAATGATATAAGCTGCAGCAAAAAGTTGATACTGCTGTAAAGGCCCAACAACTAAGTAGTGCTAGCCCTCCTAAATAATCCATAGCGGGGTATAAAATAGATGTATATACTATGCCTAAAGCAGTCTAAAAATTAGCGTACCACTAATTTCCGATTAATCGATTTATTTTCTTCTATTATTTGAACCATGTATACTCCTGGAGAAAGGCGAGAAATATCCAAAGCCTTACTGGAAATTCTGTCTGTAAGGATTAGTTCGCCGAACACATCAAAAATACGTACTTGTTTGACCGCATTCTGTTCAGTGGTCACGTAAACAATATCTGCTGTTGCCGGATTTGGATACAGCTTAAAACCTGATATTTCCGTATTTCTACTATTTGTCAGTAGTGTATCGTATTGGGGATACGTTGCAAGGGAAAAGCCTAAAAATAGGATAAAGTAGATTTTCTTCATTTTGTATTGATTTGGGATCAACACAGTAAAGGTACATCAGCAAGTTAGGGTTTGTCTGAAAATGTTGTGAAAGCTAGTATTTTGTAGGTCAACAGAATACGGCTTGTTTTTTATCGATTATTTCTACCGATGGTCGATATGAAACAAAAAGGAATACGTAAAAAAGAAGGTAAAATTTATTTAACAATCAGCTTTCTAGTTGCAACTTTGTTCTTTTCGAATACGCGAATAACGTAAACTCCTGCGTCTAGGTCGCCAACATATAGTTCTTTTCCTAGGATAGTTGTTTTTAGAACTAGCGTCCCCAACACATCGTAAATCAAGATTTCTTTGGCATCGTTTTTAGTAGTGGAAATATAAACCTTTCCTTTTGTTACAGGATTTGGGTACATACTAAAACCATCAATGTCTCCATTGTTCTGAACAGATTGCCCATAACTAAAGGAGATAAAAAGAAAACAAATGATAAAGTAGATTTGCTTCATATATAGCTGGTTACAAATGCTATGCCACAAAGATAGGAAAACTACCGACTGATTGTAAAAGTGGGGTATTGTTTATTGTTTTTTTTCGATGAAACGCAAAAAAGCCCACTTTTTGTGGGCTTTTTATAATTTTTATCCTGTTTTTTTAATTGATGCCAGCTGTCCAACCTGCACCCCAAGAAGAAATGTTAGTACCTGTTCCATTCCCAATACCGCTTACTAATTCTAATTCGGTTGCACCACCATCTATCGAAGTGTTGGCGGTAACATCGGTAAACGTAACATCTGTAAAGCTTAATGTACCATCTGAAATGCCATTAGATGTAGGTGTGGAAGCTTCATCGTCATCTACAGAGATACCTGTATTTTTTCCTACAATTAGAATGTTAGAAAATGTACCCTGTGTACCTGCTCTAAGTAAAAATCCTCTTGTACTATCATTTGCGCCACTTTCGCTCTCAATAGTTACATTGGTTACTGTAGGGCTAGAAAAAGCGCCGGAAGCATTGCTGAAATCTGTATTGAATCCGTCGCATTCAAAAGCTTCGTCTCCAATTCCGTTTCCTTGTAAAACATAAGCGTCCGTAATTGTACCGTTATATCCTTCGGTCCAATCTATGGAATCGTCTTCTGCATTTACAACTACTAAAAAGCTAGCGTTTACAGTGCCTCCAAAAAATTCGATACCATCATCTGCACCTTCAAAAGCTTGAATGTACTCAATGGTAGTTCCGCTACCTACCCCGTAGAAAGAAAATCCGTTGTTTTCAGATTGTCCATCTGCTGCACCACCTGAATATTGTACGCGAACATAGCGCAAAACACCCGAGTTGTCATCGGCAACATTTCCACCATAAGGTAAATTTCCTATTTCAGAAGTCGCTGTAGAAGTTCCGGTAACGGAGTTTACCGGAGCACGACCCAAAAGAATAATTCCACCCCAATCTCCTGAAGATGGCGTGGTGGAGTTAGAGGTAAATATAATTGGGTTGGAAGAAGTTCCGTTTGCGATAATTTGAGCGCCTTGTTCTACGGCTAGGTACACATTAGGCCCTGCTTCTGCTTTAATAATAGTACCTGGCTCTATCGTAAGAACAGCACCTGCGGCTACGATGGTAGCACCATTAAGGATATATTCCTTACTTGCCTCTAATGTAAGGTTTTCGGTAATGGAACCAGAAGCAGGGGTCAATATTACGGTTTCTTCTTCACTGCCACCTTCCGCACCGGATGTGTTGTTAACTGTGGTAACACTATTGTCGGTAATTACGATATCCGCTGTGTCATCACGTTCGCAGGATATAAAAAGTGAGGCTGCTATACCAAATACTAATAATCTGTTTTTCATTGTCTTGAGTTTAAAGTGTATTTAAATTTTTTAAAATTTGTATTTAAGCGTTATTCCTATGTTGATTCCTAGATTATATTCTCTTATGATTACGTCACCGTTACCGGTATTTTCTCTAAGCAAAGTGATGTTAGGGTCCAAAAGGTTACTTGCATTAAGGTTGGCCTCAAAATGTTTCCCGATTGGATTTTTCCAAATAAAATTCAAGGTGGGTACTGCTTTTTCAACGATGTTTCCGAGAGACCCCGCTCCCAAAGCAGATATCCTGTCAGAAAAATAGGAGAATACCAAGGTGGCCTTTGGGTTATAATTTTCAAACGTTGGGCTGTAGTTAAGGTCTGTATTGATAATAAACGGAGATGCGCCCTGTAGTGCATCGGAATCCCGGTCAAAGGTAGTTCCGAAGGTGTTATTATCACCAGCTTCAATATTTTTTAAATCTTGGTTTGTATGGGTATACGCGGCATTTAACCCAAGTGAAAGTGTTGCATTTTCATCATCATCGACAAGTAGGTTTTTTCGCATTTCAACTTCTACCCCTAGAACTTCCGCTTGCTCTCCTGTACGGAAAAAACGTTGTGTTCCTGTAGCATCTGCAGCGATTACGCGGTTCACTGGATTTTGGATAATTTTTCCAAAAGCTGCTACAGATATAATTTCTCCGCGTTCCATAAACCATTCGTATTTAAGGTCAAAATTATAGATGTTGGAGTAAATGACTCCATCCCCATTCTTACCTCCAAATAAATCAGGATTTCCACCAAATCGTTGCGTAACTCCCTCATAAACAAATGGTGCTACCTCCTTAAATTCAGGAAAAGAAACTGTATTGCTAAAACCAAGCCTAATATTGGAATCATCGTTTAAGGAATAGCGCACATTTAAACTAGGTAGGAAAATGTTTTCGTAAACATTTCGGAAGCCAGGGTCGGAAGGCGGAAGGTTGATTACGTCATATTCAATATTCTGACTGACAGACTCTGCTCTAAGGCCAGGCACTATAAGTAATTTATCTGTAGGGCTCCATTCTGCTGAAAGAAAACCTGCGTGAATATCCAGATTACCTTGATACGAGTTGTCTGGCAAACCAGGTCTGTTCACAGAACCTATCTCATTATTAATGGGATTAAGATTTCTTATCTCATAGAGTGCACCTTCGGATCCTCCAATGCTACTGTTTTCTATAGTAAAAAAGGAATTAAAATCATTTACGTCCGTAACTGGGGTCGTACGATCAAAGATGCGGTAGCCATATCTAATGCTATTAAAGCTACGTTCTTTTGTTCTTCCATTATACCCAAACTTTAAGTTTAGCTTTTCAGAAAGGGTATTACTTAAATTTATAAAACTGTTTAATTCTTCATCTTCAATACTTTGAAAAAATCGTTGGTTCTCAAAGGCTGTATTGGTGAAAAATACAGGATTGGTATTAGGGTCATCATCCAAGGCAAATTGATAATTTTCTAGTGTAATACGTTTTCTGTCCGGTTCGTCCGAGAATACTTTATTGTATCCTGCCCCCCAGTCTAATATCCATTTTTCATCAAAACTGTGTTGTCCCGTAAGCTGATTTACGAAAATCATATCTTGATTAAATTGAACATTTGAGACAAAGAACCCATCATCCGAAGTAATACCATCACGATTAAAACCTTCTCCTTCTAAACCAAAGAAACTCACTGCATCCGTTGAACTATTAATGAATAAAGAACTGTACTTTATTTTATGTTCGTTATTTATTTTGTAAACAATGTTTCCTAGCGCTGTAGTCGTTGTTTTGTAGGCGTATTCTGCCGTATTTGGAAAATCGAACTTTAGTACATTGGTAAAATCCCTTGCAGGTCCTTCCAGAAATTCATACCCATTTCTAAAACTTGCCGTACCAAAAAAGCTAAGCCTAGACTCCTCGTTAAGATTAATAGAATAGCCACCTTCAATAGCGCCATTAATGTTAACCGGTGTGGACATGCTTTCCGGATCTACACCATGAGACAATATGATGGCAAAGGGATTATTGGTATATCTGTTATAAAACCCAAAAAAACTGGTTCCTTCACTTTGTAAAAAATCTTCTCCGATGGCGTTGGAGTTTATACCGCTTCCAAGGGCAATTTCCAAATATCCGTCTCCCGTATATTCTTTAGAATCTATATTAACGTTTCCGGCAGCAAAATCACCATAGAAGGCCGAGTTATAAGATTTGCTAACCGAAACATTTTCTATAATACTTGAGGAGAACAGATTCAAATCTATGTTTTTCTTGTTCACATCATTAGAAGGCAGCGCTAGACCGTTCATTGTGGTGTTTTGGTAGCGGTCTCCAAGACCTCTAACGTATACATTGTTCGACCCTTGTTGTTTGGATATTCCTGAAATTTGGGCAACAGCTCCTGCTGCGTCATCGATTCCTTTTAAGGTCAGGGCCTCGGCACTAATAGCTTCCTGCATTACAGTTGCATTTTTTTGCTGTAAGAGCAAAGCGATTTCTGAATCCTTTCTTGCCGAAACGGTAACTACAACCTCATCCAAGGACATACCGGCAGATGCGCTCATGGGAACGTTAAGGGTGGTTACTTTATTAGATACTACTTCAATATTAGGTAGTTCCACGGTTTCGTATCCTAAATAACTAAAAACCAAGGTGTAGATTCCAGGTTCAATAGCTGTTAATTCGTAAAGGCCATCAAAATCTGAGGTGGTCCCTTTGGTAGTACCTTTGATTAAAACATTGGCAAAGGCAAGCGGCTCGTCATTGACTTCTTTATCAATAAGTTTCCCTACGATACTTCCGGTGTCTTGTGCAACTGTCTTAGTCAAGCAAATAAATAAAGCACATAGCATTAGTTTCTTCATCAAATAGTGTAGTTCTAAAATCTGGTGCAAAGAAACTAGCATGTTGTAAAAGTGGAGTTACGTACACGTTAAACCTTTATTTTATTAACGTTAGCTAAACGTTACTACATTAAATCAATGTTAAGCCACTCTTTGGTAATGGTATTATCTTTACTTTTGAGAAAACAACTTCACCATATTAGTATGAAAAAGAAGGACATTAAAATACTTTTAGTAGATGATGAGCCAGATATTTTAGAAATAGTAAGCTACAATCTTACTGCGGAAGGCTATGAAGTGTTTACCGCTAAAAACGGATTGGAAGGAGTCTCAAAAGCAAAAAAGAAACAACCTCATCTTGTTATTTTAGATGTGATGATGCCAGAGATGGACGGGATAGAGGCCTGTGAACTATTACGAAAGACTAGCGGATTGGAAAATACCGTAATTGCGTTTCTAACAGCCCGGGGAGAGGACTACTCTCAAATGGCAGGTTTTGATGCAGGAGCAGATGATTATATTACCAAGCCTATAAAGCCAAAAGTTTTGGTAAGTAAAGTAAATGCTTTGTTACGCAGGCATTTAAAGGATGAAAGTCCTGAAGAGGATATTACTAAGGTTGGGGATATCATCATTAATAGGGAAGAGTATAAAATTGTCAAAAAAGGGAAAGAGATTATTCTACCAAGAAAGGAATTTGAGTTATTGTCATTATTAGCATCCAAACCTAGTAAAGTATTTAAGAGAGAGGTTATCCTAGATAAAGTTTGGGGTAACGAAGTAGTGGTTGGAGGCCGCACGATAGACGTACATATTAGAAAACTACGAGAGAAAATTGGCGAAGAGCATTTTAAGACGGTAAAGGGAGTTGGATATAAGTTTGTACTCTAATGCCTGTTAAAGCCAAGAAATCCTATCGGTTCGCCTTTAGGACAGCCTTTTATATCACCTTTTTATCTGCCTTTTGTTTGGGCTTTTTGTTTTGGCAGTTTCAGTTTTTAAACGGGTGGTTTTTTATTTGTTTGCTCCTTTTTATATATCTAGTTTCCTTTGGTACGCTACAAGTACGTATCGAAAAATTTATCTACAAGCGCATCAAAAAAATCTACGATGATGTCGCTTTACTGGAATCCTCTACCTTGACCACAGATCCTATCACTACCGATATGCGCACCCTTACCGCTGAAATTGAAAAATTCGCAAAAGACAAGAAAATAGAAATCGATACCTTAAAGATTCGTGAAGAATATAGAAAGGATTTTTTAGGGAACGTTTCTCACGAATTAAAAACTCCTTTGTTTACCGTGCAAGGCTACTTAGAGACACTTTTAGACGGCGCCATGGACGATAAAAACGTAAGAAAAAAGTATATTTCAAGAGCAAATAAAGCAGTAGATCGACTCATTTACATCGTAAAGGATTTGGATTTGATTACCAAACTGGAAGTTGGGGACCTGAGGTTAGAAAAGGAGGATTTCAACATTATTGAACTCATACAAAGTGTTTTTGATCTTTTAGAGATGAAGGCCGCAAAAAATAATATTGTCCTAACGTTTGATATTTCTTATGACATTCCGATTATGGTCAATGGTGACCGAGAAAAAATACAGCAAGTACTTACCAATCTTTTAGTAAATTCCATAAAATATGGGAATGATAATGGAACTACAGAGGTAAGTGTTGAGAATTTGGTAAAGAACAAGGTTATTGTGCGGGTAACTGATAATGGCGAGGGTATTCCAAAGGAACATATACCAAGATTGTTTGAGCGGTTTTATAGGGTAGACCAAAGCGGCAGCAGAAAGGAAGGTGGCTCTGGACTGGGGCTAGCTATCGTAAAACATGTCATAGAAGCACACGGGGAAAAAATGTATGTTGAAAGTGTGGTTGATGTAGGTTCTGAATTTTCGTTTACCTTGGAAAAGAGTATACCGGAAGTTTAGGGTGATCTCATTTCATAATTTTTAGCGAATTCTTCATCGCGAGAACCCTTATCACGAAGGAACAATCTGTTGAATTTGTGTTCCAAAATAAAAGATGACTTCGCAGCCAGAACGCTAAGTGCGTTATGCGACCTTTATGAAGGCTGCTTGAGTAAAAATTTTGTTTAGCGATTACTGCTGTCTTCCTCCTACAATTCAATCATTTTTAAACTTTTCTATTTGGATAGACTATCAATTCTAGTGCATTTCATAGCTTTGTATACTTATATAGCAAATTGTGGGAAGCAAGAATAAACTTAAACGATTCAAGGAAAACGAAACCTTTAAAAACGTACTACAGCCCACGAGGGCAGAAGTTGAAAAAGGTTTTTCCCAACGGGGAGCTTGGAACGAACATTTCGGAAATAGTAATCCCATTGTTTTGGAACTGGGCTGCGGGAAGGGCGAATATACGGTGGGACTTGCAAAATTGTTCCCTGGGAAGAATTTCGTTGGGATAGATATTAAAGGAGCTCGCTTTTGGCGTGGTGCCAAAACTGCTTTGGAAGAAGGTTTGGACAATGTTGCTTTTCTGCGAAGTCAGATTGAACTCCTTGACTTGCTATTTGCAGAAAACGAAGTTTCGGAAATTTGGATTACGTTTCCTGATCCTCAAATAAAATACAAGCGCACCAAACACCGCATGACAAATAAGGTTTTTCTAGACCGGTACAACAAGGTACTAAAACCAGGCGCTTTAATGCATTTAAAGACCGATAGTGAATTTATGCACGGATATACTTTGGGATTATTACATGGAATTGGACACGAAGTTATTTATGCCAATCATGACGTCTATAAAAACGAAGGAAGCCCTAAAGAAGTTTTGGAGCTTCAAACTTTCTATGAAAATCAGTATCTTGAAAAAGGAAAACCGATTACCTATATCCAGTTTCGGATAAATTGATATTATGCAGCACCTATTGATTCTTTTTTTCGCTACGTTCTCTGCCGCTTTTATGGCAACCGTGCCGCCAGGATTATTGAATGTAAACGCAGCTAAAACCAGTGTGGAGAAGAACAAACTCAACGGTATTGTCTTTAGTTTGGGGGTTTCAACTATGATTATGCTGCAAGCCACGGTAGCGGTGTTTATTTCTAAATTTTTACATAAAAATCCAGAAGTGGTTGCCCAACTACTCAAAATTGCTATTGTGGTTTTTGCTGCTTTAGCGGTTTATTTTTTTATGGCTGCCAAACGCAACAAAAAGAAGAAAATCAAGGAAATAAAAATAAGTAAGCGCAGTAGTTATTTTAAAGGGGTATTTTTAGCTGGTGTTAATCTGTTGACGATTCCTTATTATAGCGGATTGAATATTATGTGGAACGCTTCCGGTTGGATAAAATTTCAGGTGTGGGATATTGTTACTTTTGTTTTGGCGGCGGGTACGGGAACCTTTTCAGTACTTTATTTGTATGTATTCTACTTTAATAAGCTAGAACACAAAACCCACAAATTTGCTAAAAACGCCAATTATATACTGGGATTTTTAATGTTACTCTTACTTATCATAACCATAGTGAGAGTGTACAATACCTAACATGGCAGATAATAATAATTTTTTTTCAAGGGTGTATGCCGTAGTTAAACAGATTCCGTACGGTCGTGTTACTTCTTATGGTGCAGTTGCTAAATATCTAGGTGCTGCCAGAAGCGCTAGGATGGTCGGTTGGGCCATGAACGCATCTCATACTATAGAAGATGTGCCGGCTCATAGAGTAGTCAATAAGCAAGGACTCTTAACTGGGAAGCATCATTTTGGGGGTACTAACCTAATGCAGCAATTGTTGGAGAGCGAGGGGGTCGTTGTTATAGACAATCAGATTCAGAATTTGGATACTTACCTATGGGATCCATGGAAAGAATTGGGAACACCATCAGATTCCTAGTCGAACGTAAGCGTAAACTGGGTTGTTTCTCGTGAAGTAACATTAATGCTGCCACCATGTAGCCGCATTATTTGTTTAGAAAGGCTAAGTCCAATACCTGTTCCTGTATTTTTAGTAGTAAAGAAGGGAACAAAAATTTCATCAATTAAATTTTCAGGAATTCCTGCACCATTGTCTTTTACCTGAATAAATTTTTTATTCATCGAGTTAATGCCTGCTGTAAACCGTATCATACCATCATCTATGCCTTCTAGAGATTGTTTGGCATTTTTTCCTAAGTTCAACAAAACCTGTGTCAATTGTTTTTGGTCTATATAAAATTCTAAATCAACGGGTTCTATTATAGTTTCTATTTTAATTAGTATTTCTTCTTTTTGTTCGTTCAATAATAAGGTAATCTTCTCTAATAGTGCTTTTGCTGGCACGAGTTCCCTGTCGGGTTCCGGAATACTTAAAAAGGTTCTGTAGGATTGCACAAAACTCATTAAGTCCGACCCTTGTTCTTTAATCACTTCCAGACCTTTGGTCGTATTTTTAATTTGCTGTTCGGAAAAATGGGTTGGAATGTCGGGGTTGCTACCCTTTTTAAAATAATTGAGAATAGATTCTGAAATGGACGTTATGGGTGTAATCGTATTCATAATCTCATGTGTTAGTACACGGATGAGCTTTACCCAAGAATCAGTTTCTTTTTCATCCAGTTCTTTGTGTATATCGTGCGCAACTACTAAAAGTAACTGTTCGCCCTCTATGGTAATAGGGGTGCATTTTAAACTTAGTTCCTTTTTACCGCGCTCGTTCCCTAGTTTAAAGATGGTGTTGTTGAAGGGTTGAAGGTCTTCAAATAGTTTGTATAGATCTTCATCAACTTGCTTTAGTTGTTTCACATGATTTAAAGGTCTGTAGTTTAAAAGTTCTTGCACTGTAGGATTAGCGTACAGAATATGGCCTTTAGGATTTATGGTAAAGATACCAATGTCTGCCTGTCGAAGTATTTCTTGATAGTACTGTTCCTGTGCTTGTTTTTTTAGATGGATATCCTGAATCATAGCGTTGAGCATATTCAAACTATGGTTTAGCTCTTCCAAGGACTTAACACTTAATTTTTCTGGAAATCGTAAGGTAAAATCCTCGTTTTTTATAGCATCAAAGAAATAGGCGATTTTACGGTTGGTCTGGTTTACGTAATTGATAAGTCCCGCTGTTTGAAATATCATAACAATTGCACCAATACTTCCTGCGATGTATTGTTTGTTGAAAAAGAAATACGCAGCAAGAACCACTGTAATCGTCATAAAAACGACCCGGAATACTAATTGTATATATATATTTCTACTTACCATTTTTTAAATTCAAGGATTATACACAAACACAATATCAAGTACGTTTTGTCTTAAATTTAAAGACTACCAATTCGTACTTCTAGATTCTTATGTTAACTAACCATTCTTTTTTTTCAACTTATTATAAAGCGTCTGCCTAGAAATACCTAGCTGTTCTGCAGCTGCGCTATAATTACCGTCATTCTGGTTTAAGGCTTTTGTAATCATAAGTAACTCCATTTCCTCTAAGGTACTTGGCCCGTTCTCCATAGATATGGTATTTCCAACTTCTAAAAGGAAATCTGTAGGTTTCAGTACATTGCCTTCAGATAGAATTACAGCACGTTCCATGGTGTGCAAAAGTTCCCTAATATTTCCTGGCCAATGATAGGCCATTAGTTTTTCCTGGGCAGCCTGATTTATTTTAAGACCTGGTTTTCCATATTTGTTCACGAATTTATTAAGATAAAAATCAGCTAGAACAAGGATGTCTCCTTCTCGATCTCTAAGAGGAGGTACTTCTACGCGTATGGTATTAATTCTATACAATAAATCTTCCCTAAAAAGACCATCGGCTACCATTTGGTCCAGATTGCAATTGGTAGCGCAAATTAATCGAATATCTACGCTGACCGGCTTATTAGAACCTACCCTTACCACAACACGGTTTTGTATTGCAGAGAGTAATTTGGCCTGTGTTTGTAAAGAGAGATTACCTATTTCATCCAAAAATAAGGTGCCTCCATTCGCAGCTTCGAACTTTCCTGCCCGGTCTTCCTTGGCATCTGTAAAGGAACCTTTTACATGACCGAACAATTCGCTTTCAAATAGGTTTTCTGAAATGGAACCCATGTCTACCGAAATAAAGACTTCATTGTTCCTCGAAGAACGATTGTGTAATTCCCTGGCAATAAGCTCCTTTCCAGTCCCGTTTTCTCCGGTAACCAGAACATTTACATCTGTTTTAGCTACTTTTTGAACAAGGTTTAGTACTGAATTTAACGCTTTAGAAGTGCCGACAATATAGTTTTTGTTCTGATTGATAAGCTGTTTTAGGTTGCTTTCCTGTTGTTTTAATTGGGTGATTTCTTTTTTGCTTTTCCGAAGCTCATAGGCCGATTTTACTGTAGTCAGTAATCGTTCGTTGTTCCAAGGTTTAAGGATAAAGTCGGATGCGCCTTCCTTTAAGGCTTCTACTGCAAGGTCAATAGCACCATAAGCTGTCATCATAATGACTGATATATGGGGTGCTTTTTTCTTTATTTCTCGCAACCAATATAGTCCTTCGTTTCCCGTATTTACCCCTGCTGAGAAATTCATATCCAATAGAATGATATCTATGCCCTTAAGGTTGGGGAATGAGGAAATCTGATTGGGATTGGAAATGGTCTGTACACTTTTATGCTCAAACTGTAGCAATATCTCCAAAGCACTTAAAACACTTTTATTATCGTCTATTACAAGGATGTTTGCATCAGTCATGCTATGGTTCTATTTTCTAATTTCAAAATTAATATTACGAGTCCTCCCCTTGCGTACATCTTCTCTGCTTTCGTTAAAAAGTATCCTGGCTTCAGTCCCAGTTATTCTTGATACGCACTCTAAAATTACAAATGAAAACCAATATATGGCATACACTGTCAAAATTTTGGACAATATCTGTATATTTATTTTACACTTAGGTTTATATAAATACCGATGAATTAACTTAAAAAACTGAAAATCAAACACTTAAATTTATGGCACGTATGTAGTATAGTGTTTGGCACAGTAATAAACATATGAATTTAAAAATTAGAATAATAGTATTTTTTTCCCTTGCATTAGGCCTTAAAGGTATGGCGCAGCAACAATGGACTTTGGAAGCATGTATTGCACATGCATTAGAGCATAATTTACAGTTGAACGATTTTGAATTTACCGAACTATCCAATAGGGAATCCTATCGGCAATCTGTGCGGGACTTATTACCCAACATCAATGGTTATATGGATTATAGTGTTAGTTTTGGTCGTCAGGTCGATCCTAACGACAATAGTATTGTAAATACTGATCTTTTTTCCAATAACTATTCGGTAAGCGCCTCCTTAGATATTTTTCAAGGTTTTCAAAAGTTGAACAGTATTAAGGCTTCTAAGTATTTATTCAATGCCACTAAAGAAGAAACTTTACAGCAAAAATATCTACTAGCCTTTAGGGTTATGAGTGCCTATTACGACATTCAGTTTATTGAGGGATTAATCAGTATCTCAAAAGAGCAGCTAGGTATCTCACAAACCAATTATGCCCTTGTTAAAAAACAGATTGAAATTGGTCTTATGGCAGGTGCCGATCTTTATGAGGCAGAATCTTTATTGTTGGCCGATGAATTGCTGCTTACGCAAAATGAAAACCGATTAGCAGCTGCTAAACTCACTTTGTTACAGGCTATGAATATTGAAAAAGAGAATGATATTACCATTTTGCCTGAATTTAGCGCAACAGCTAATATGATTACTGAAAAGAGGGTTGTTTCTGACTCAATTTTCGATACAGCCATGGACTTTATGCCATTAATCAAAGCACAAGAACTTCGCATAAAAGCTGCAAAAAAGCAAGTGGCGGTAGCAAAAGGTAATCTATATCCTTCTTTGGCTATACAAGGTGGTTATGGTAGTGGTTATTATGAGAATATTCGTGATACGTTGGGCGTCACCATCCCGTTTCGAACCCAATTTCGTGACAATACCAATCAGTTTATCGGGGTCTCTTTAAACGTACCCATAAGCAATGCATGGTCTGGAAGGTCCAGAGTAAAACAGCAGAAAATTGCACTCGATAGGGCCAAAAATAATGCTGATATTCAAGAGCAAGAATTATATCAGACCATACAACAATTGGTACAGGAATATAATGCGTTGAGCACTGAGGTATTGCAAACAAAAAAAAGAAGTGAATCCCAAGGAATGGCATTTTCCATTGCCCAGAAGAGATATGAAAAAGGATTGATTAATGCCATAGAACTGGGCAGTGCAAAAACCCTTTATGCTACGGCACAAAATGAAAATTTGCAAGTTAGATTACGGTTAAAAGTGAATAAAAGTACACTAGAGTTTTACCAAGGAGTAACAGTATTTGATATAAAATGATAAGTGCTAAACACGCAATACTAAAATAGAAATGGATATTAAATTAGAAAAGAAAAAAGGATTACGCCCAAAGCATTACGGTTATATAGCCATCGGGTTATTAGTGCTTTTTGTGGGTTATCAGTTGATTTTTGCTACCTCTGTCTCCACCTTTAGGACGGAGAAGGACAAACTCTCTATTGCCGAGGTAACCCAGGGTAAGTTTGATGATTATATTACCATCAACGGAAACGTTGCTCCAATCACTACCATTTATATGGATGCCTATGAAGGTGGGCGAGTAAATGAGAAACTGATAGAGGAGGGCACCATGGTTAAAAAAGGGGATATTATCTTAAAACTCGAAAACATGAGCCTCTATGAGCAGATTTTGGCCAGTGAAAGTAATTTGGCATTAAAGCAAAACGATTTACGCTCCACGAAACTAACGTTCGATTCTCGTCAGGTAGAGGGTAGGAGGTCACTGGCAACGGCCAGTACAGATTTACAACGTCTCAAAAGAAATTTTCAGCAAAATAAGGCACTTATGGAAGATGAGCTTATTTCCCAAGAAGTATATCAATTGTCCAAAGAAAATTACGAGCTCTCCCAAAAACAATATGATATTGTAAAAATGCAGACGGTAAATGATGATGAGCTACGTATAACGTCCTTGTCTGGATTGGATACAGATTTAGCCAGAATGCAAAAAACCTTAGGTATGGTGTATCAGCGTTTAGATCATCTGAATGTCCGTGCTCCTGCAGATGGCCAATTAGGCTTTTTAGATGCCGAAATAGGACAGAATATAGCCAAAGGGCAGCGTATTGGTCAGCTCAATGTGTTGACAGATTATAAAATAGAGGCAGATATAGATGAACATTATATAGATCGTGTAAAAAGAGATTTGAGTGCCGTATTGGAACGTAATGGCAATGATTTTGAACTCCGGGTACGAAAAGTATATCCGGAGGTAAGAAACGGTAGATTTCGTGTCGATTTGGTCTTTGTGGATGAGAGACCTGAAACCATACGTACTGGACAGAGTTATAATATCAAATTACAATTGGGCGAGTCTAGTGATGCACTGTTATTGCCCAAAGGAAGTTTCTTTCAAAGTACGGGAGGGCAATGGATATTTGTTGTGACACCTGGAACAGACGAAGCTATAAAAAGAAACATACGAGTAGGGAAACAGAACGCTAGGCATTATGAGGTATTGGAAGGGCTGCAGGCAGGAGAAGAAGTTATTACAAGTAATTATGATTCCTTTGGAGAGGCAGAGCGTATCGTGTTAAAATAAATTAGAAAAAATCACAAACAGTATTATAAAAACAATCCTAATAACAGTAAAAGCATAACAAAATGATAACAATTAAAGATTTAAAAAAGAGCTTTAAAACAGAAGAGGTGGAAACGCTTGCTTTGAACAATGTAAACCTTAAAGTAGAAGATGGTGAATTCGTAGCCATTATGGGTCCATCGGGTTGTGGTAAATCTACCTTATTGAATATTATTGGGATGCTGGATAATCCTACAGAAGGCAGTTACAATTTTGCTAGTCATGAAGTAGCTGGGTTAAAGGAAAGTCAACGAACGCAATTACGTAAGGGGAATTTGGGCTTTGTGTTTCAGAGTTTTAACCTGATTGATGAACTTACTGTTTATGAGAATGTAGAATTACCACTTATCTATCTAAAAATGGGAAAAGCAGAGCGTAAGGAAAAAGTAATGAAAGTATTGGAACGTATGAAAATTGCCCATAGGGAAAAACACTTTCCACAGCAATTATCCGGCGGACAACAACAACGCGTGGCCATTTCTAGAGCCGTAGTAACCAATCCAAAACTAATTCTTGCGGATGAGCCAACGGGTAACTTGGATTCTAAAAATGGTATAGAGGTAATGAACCTTTTGACAGAATTGAACCAAGAAGGGACCACCATTGTCATGGTTACGCATTCCGACAGGGATTCGCATTATGCTCATAGGGTGGTGAATTTATTTGATGGTCAAGTAGTAACGGAGAGTCAAAATAGAGCCATTGGAGCGATGATGTAAAATCCTCCTAGCTATAGACAGGCGGAAAATTGCATGCTGGGTTTTTTTGGAATGAATAAAAAACTGCTCTCTGTAATCCTGAGCGTAGTTGAAGGGCAAGCTGGGGAGCCACTTTAGTGCAGCCAGATGAATTTTGTGATTAAGTTTAGAGACTAATATGTCTTTTCTTTTACAAGTAGAATCCATTTGAGGCTGCTGAAAAATTGGCGAGTATAATAAAATAGAATTAGGAGTTTATTCATCAATGTATGCTGCCCCGATACGTCGGGGGTTTCAGCATAAAATCAAAGTTTATTAGAATTGGCCATTAATCACGGTCATTTGGAGGAGTTGAAGTGAGTTAAAAGTAGGGTTGAACCATCAATCAGAAATACTGAAACCAATACTGTATGTGAAACAGAACATCATGATAAAAAACTATTTTAAAATTGCATGGCGGAACATCGTAAAGAATCCAGGATATTCTATAATTAATATTGGAGGTCTAGCCATAGGAATGTCTTGTTTCTTGATGATTTCCCTGTTTATTAGGAATGAACTGTCCTATGATAGCTATCATGAAAAAGGGGATAATATTTATAGGATTGTTCATCATGGTAGTGAAGACAAGCTTGAAGATAGATGGATTTGGGGAAACGCTCCTGTTGGCCCTGCACTTAAAAAAGATTTTTCTGAGGTAGCAGAAATAGTTCAATTTTCTGGTAGGTCGGATATTTTGTTGGAGTATAACGAACGTTCTTTTCAAGAAGGCAATTCATTTTATGTGGATGAGACTGCTTTTGATATTTTTAGTTGGCCCTTGCTCTCTGGCAATCCTAAAACTGCATTAAAAGACCCTTATTCTATTGTGCTAACAGAAAGTACGACTAAAAAATATTTTGGCAACGAAGATCCTATTGGTAAAACTATGGACGGCGTTGGAGGGAGGGCAAATGATGGTATTTATACGGTTACTGCTGTAATGAAGGACGTACCGGCTAACTCACATTTCTCTTTTGATGTGCTTATGTCCATGAGCTCTTTTTATCAGTCGCGATCAGAAATTTTTGAGTGGTGGGGCTATGTAGATTTTTACACCTATTTTTTGGTAAATGATAATTTTAATCAACAAGTTTTTCAGGCGAAAATGCCGGAATTCTTGAAACGAAATCGTCCCGAAGAAAATGCTGAGGATTTTTATGACCTTTCTTTTGAACCGTTGAAAGATACCTATTTGAACTCCGCCGCCGCTAGGCAACCCGGAGTTACAGGTAGCCTCTCCAATATTTATATTTTCGCGCTGATAGGACTCTTTATTCTAATTATTGCCTGTATCAACTTTATGAATTTGGCCACGGCCCGTTCGTTGGAAAGAGCCAAGGAAGTGGGTGTGCGTAAAGTAATTGGGGCAGACAAAAAAGGATTGCGTTATCAGTTTTTAGGAGAGTCCTTACTTATGGTGCTGCTCGCTTCAATATTAGGTTTGGTATTGGTCATGCTAGGTCTTCCCGCCATGCGGAATATTACCGGTAAAGCGTTTCATTCTGCCGAAATTTTTAATGTTTTTAGTCTTTCATTATATTTTGGCATCGCTTTGTTGACAGGCCTGCTAGCAGGCTTGTATCCAGCTTTTGTGCTGTCTAATTTTAAACCGTCAAGTGTACTCAAAGGAGTTTTTAGAAGTTCCAAACAGGGCATCAACCTAAGAAAGGGTTTGGTTATTTTTCAATTTTCACTCTCCATTGCTTTAATTGCCAGTACAGTTATTGTTTATTTTCAGTTGGGATTTATGTTGAATAAAAATTTAGGCTTTAATCGGGAGCAACAACTGGTAATCGATTTTAATTGGGATGGTCAAGTAATGGATAATATGGAAACCATTAAAAGTGAGTTTATGGACCTTCAAGAAGTAGTTTCGGTCGCAGGTTCGAGAACCGTACCTGGAGGTCACTTTCCTGGCGCAGGAACAGATATTGAAACTTTTGAAGGCAAAATGGAGAATTTTAGCCCTTTTTTGTATGAGATAGACTTTGACTTTATTCCGCATTATGAGATAGAAGTGGTTGCTGGAAGAGCTTATTCAAGGGAGTTCGTAACAGATTCTGTTTCCTCTTTAATGGTGAACGAAGCCGCCGCCAGAAGTTTTGGTTATGCCAACCCTACGGATATTATTGGGAAACGTTTTCAGCAATGGGGCCGAGAAGGAACTGTTGTTGGTGTGGTAAAGGATTTTAATTTCATGTCTTTACATCAACCGGTGGCACCTTTGACCTTGCGTTATTCTCAATTTGGCAAGTATTTATCAATGAAAGTCAAATCCAGCAACATGCAACAGGCAATTTCTAGTATTGAGCAAAAATGGGCAGAACTGGCTCCGCACCGTCCGTTTCTTTATGCTTTTTTGGATGAATCCTTTAATACGCAGTATGAAGCCGATATCAAGTTTAGAAAATTATTTACCTTATTCTCCTTCTTGGCTATTTTTATTGCCTGTTTAGGTCTGTTAGGATTAGCCACATATAGCGCTGTACAACGCACCAAGGAAATTGGAGTCCGTAAAGTTCTGGGTGCTGAGGTATCCAGTATCGTAAAGCTATTATCTATTGATTTTATTAAACTGGTTTTGATAGCCATTGTTGTAGCCACTCCTTTCTCATGGTATGTGATGGATAAATGGCTTCATGTATATGCCTACCAAATAGATATTAGTTGGTGGATTTTCGCCTTAGCTGGAGGCATTGCATTGTTTATTGCCTTGGCAACAGTAAGTTTTAATGCGATAAAAGCGGCGAGGGCAAACCCAGTTAAAAGCTTAAGGACAGAATAGGGTCTTAAAGCTTAGAAGCGGTGCTTAATAAAATAAGAAAAACGAGAACTATGTTCAAAAACTATCTAATAATAACCTGGAGAAACCTTTTTAGAAATAAAGCGTATTCTGCTATCAATATTGGTGGATTAGCTATTGGAATAACCGCCTGTTTGTTGATATTACAGTACGTAGCGTTTGAAACGAGTTATGAGAATTTTCACGAAAAGAAGGACCGGGTATATAGGGTAAAACAAGAAAGATACAATGGCGGTAAGTTAGAGACTGAATGGGCCGGGGGAGCCTTTGCCCTAGGAAATCATTTTAAGGAAGCCATTCCAGAAATAGAGGAGTATGTGAAAGTCATGCAATCTGGCGATATCATTGTGGAAGTAAAGGATGAAATTCTAAAAATCGATGAGGTATTTTATGCGACCAATTCATTTTTTGATGTCTTTTCCTATATTTTGATTGCGGGTGATGTGGCTTCTGTTTTAAAAGAACCTGGAACAGCTGCCATCTCTGAAACTATGGCTATAAAGATATATGGCACCAAGGATATTATTGGCAAAACACTCCCTATCAATGGTGGAAACAATTATCGGATAACTGGTGTGTTCAAGGATATGCCTTTGAATACCCAATTACAACCTAATTTTTTGGCATCCTATGCAACATTTGTGGATAACGTCAAAACCAATTCTAATGGAGAGCAAACGCCGGAAGATGCATGGGATTGGGATGGTTGCCTTACCTATATACTACTTAAGGAGGGAGCTAGTGCTATGCAGGTGGAAGCAAAGTTTCCAGCCGTTGTAGCCGAGAATCAAAGTGATTTTTCAAAACAATCGAATAGTACCGCGAAGTATTTTTTGATGCCCATCACGGATATCCATTTAAATTCTAATTTTATGATGGAACCCGGCCCAACGGGAGATGGTAAGACTGTGTACCTGCTTTTGGGTATTGCCTTCTTTATCATTATCATCGCTTGGGTAAATTATATTAACTTGGCTACCGCTCGTGCCATTGGAAGAGCAAAGGAAGTGGGTGTACGGAAAGCAATCGGTTCCAATAGAAAGCAGCTCATTACGCAGTTCTTTTTTGAATCAGCATTGTTCAACACCTTGGCCTTGTTTCTCGCTCTTGTTTTAATGGCGGTCATGATTCCCTCCTTCAATCAATTATCCGGTCAAGAACTTTCCTATACCCTATTCACAAAAAGCTCGTTTTGGTTACGGCTTTTGGGCTTGTTTGTGGTAGGAACCTTTTTGTCTGGGGCATATCCTGCCTTCGTGCTCTCTAGGTTTAAACCTGTTGATGTGTTAAAAGGAAAAATGGTGTCTACCAAACAAGGGGCTGTATTAAGAAAATCCTTAGTGGTATTGCAATTTGCAGCATCCTTATTTCTGTTGATTGGGACTTTTACGGTGTATGAGCAGATACAATTTATGCGCAAGGAGTCTTTAGGCTTAGATATAGATAAGACCTTGGTTATTGTACCTCCTATTGTTTCCGATTCTACGTATGCGAGCCAAATGACCGCTTTTAAGGAGAATCTCTTGAAATACCCATCTATTGAAAGTGTAGCTGCAGCAACAACGATACCGGGACAACCGGTAAATTGGAACGCGGGTGGAATTAAATTGGTTACCCAAGAACCAGAGCAGGCGAAGCAATATAGAGTTATAGGTGTGGATTACGACTATGTAGATCAATTTGGCTTGGAGCTGGTGGCGGGGCGTAAATTCTCAGAGTCCTATGGAACAGACCCAGAAGCTGTTATACTCAATAGGGCGGGTATTATACAATTAGGCTTCAATAAGCCAGAGGAAGCTATTGGGGAACGTATCGATTTTTGGGGAAATCAATATACCATTATAGGGGTATCGGATAATTTTAACCAACAATCGTTGCGATTGCCGTACGAGCCATTAGTCATGCGGTTAATACCGGATTTACGTGGTTATTTCACTATCAAACAAAGCTCGGAAGATATAGCCCAAACCATTGCACAGGTAGAGACAGAATGGAATACATTTTTCCCAGGGAATACCTATGAATATTTCTTTCTAGACGATCACTTTAATGATCAGTATAAGGCTGACCAACGGTTCGGAAAAGTGTTTGGACTCTTTACGGGGCTTGCCATATTAGTGGCCTGCCTAGGGCTTTTTGGATTAGCATCTTTTACCACACTACAACGTACAAAGGAAATTGGTATTAGGAAAGTTCTGGGCTCGTCAGTACTGGAAATCTTAAAACTATTGTATAAAGAGTTTGCCTTTTTGCTAGTTATTGCCTTTTTAATAGCCATTCCTATTGCTTGGTTTACCACAAGTAATTGGTTGCAGAGCTATGCTTTTAGAATCAATATTCATTGGAGCTATTTCTTATTACCCTTTGTAGTCATATTGTTTATTGCGCTGGTGACGGTAAGCTTCCAGACTATAAAAGCATCTTTGGCAAATCCAGTAGATAGTTTACGAACGGAATAAGGTCCACTTCTAACGCCTCTCATGTGGGAATTAAGAAAAAGTGCTAGTTAAAAGCGTTCTTGAAAAGTGATGGCCTTCGACTGAATAAAAAATATTAAATGAACCAGATTAAATTTTTAACCATTGTCTTCTCATTAATTTTATTTCCAAAGACAGTGTTATCACAGAATATAGTAGCTAAAACAAATCAATTATTCAAAGTTGAAGAAAACGAACCTGGGTTTTCTGTTGCAGTTTTTAAGGGCAATGATATACTTTTTGAGAATACGTACGGGAGCTCAAATTTAGACTACAATATTCCAATTACCAGTAAAACTGTTTTCGATATAGGCTCAATTGCTAAACAATTTACAGCCGCAGCTATATTATTATTGGAACAAGAGGGGAAGTTATCTCTAAAAGACCCTGCTTATAAATATATAGATAAGCTTCCTCGCTATAAAAAAGGGAATCCAACAATTGAACATTTACTAAACCAAACAAGCGGTATAAAAGAGGTTGATCATTATTTTGGCGTAATTGATTTGCGCTTCCGAGACTACATAACGCAGTCACAAGTAATGAACATTATTACTAAAGTTGAACAGCTTAGATTTAAACCAGGAGCCCATTTTTATTATACGAATGCTAACTATATAGTACTGGCCTCTATCATTGAGAAAGTGACAGGGGAACGTTACAGTGACTATTTACAAAAAAATATCCTTGATCCGCTTAAAATGGGAAACACCATTTTTAATAATGACGTTTATAAAATTGTGAAAAATAGAGCTATTGGATACACAGAAGAGGAAGGGGAAATTTATAAAACGCATTTTCATTCTATAGTCTATGATGGCGATGGCCAAATTTTAACCAACCCTAGAGATATGTTTAAATGGCATCAGAACTTAAAAAATGCCGTGATTGGTTCACCAGAACTATGGAAAAAGATGCATACGAAAGCAAAACTAAATAATGGAACATCGATAGATTTTGGGTTAGGAGTAGAATTTGAAACGTATAATGGCTTCGAAGCTTTTGGTTTTGATGGTATGAGTGTGGGTGGTTTTGTCTCTAAATATTTATATTTTCCAAAACTGGATGTAGCATTTTTCACCACACAAAATACATTTGATTGGGACTTTAGAGAACGCTTTTTCCAGTTTGTCGATTTGCATATTCCTTCAAATAAATCTAAGCATAAGGATTTAGAATACAGCGAGGTAGAGCTTTCAAAAAGTGGCTTAGAAAAGTATGAGGGTACTTATTTATTTTATTATAATGACGAAGATCGAAAAGCTAATTCCATAAAACTAAAAAACAATACGCTTTATGCCTTAACGCTAGATGGAGATACAATCGGAAAACTTAAACCCATTGGAAATCACAAGTTCATTTTTTTAATGGGAGATAGTAAAGCAATCGTTCAATTCAGCTTTAAAAATGATAAAAAACAGTACACATTTGATGAATTAGAGAATACAACACCATGGTTGTTTAAAGAGTTTCAACCTTATCAGCATACGGCGGAAGAATTGAAAAAATTTGAGGGACACTATTACAATAAAGAATTCCAAATTGGAAAAGTGCTACGATTGGAAAATAGCACATTGATGTACTATCATAGAAATGGCGCTTGGAAAGAAGAAGTAGCTTCACTCTCTAAAGATTTGTTAGAGATATCTATAAGTCCGATTGAATTTAGACGTAATAAAAATAATGAAATAGTCAGCTTTAGTTTAATGGGAGTGGTATTTGAAAAAATAGAGTATTAGGGTTTGGGAAATATAAGGTGAGATAGTTTAGATGATAGCGGTCTTTGCATTATTAGGGAGTTGACAAATTTTTGAATTTAAATTAGGATAATACTTACAAGAAAAATAAAGAAACTATGTTTAAGAATTATCTAAAAATCGCTTGGCGAAATCTTTGGAAGAATAAAGGATATAGTGCCTTAAATATTTTTGGTTTGGCCATCGGTATTACGTGTGCAAGTCTCATACTTCTTTGGGTAGCCGATGAGCTAAGTTTTGATACTGTTTTTCCCAAACAGGAAACGGTTTATTACCTACCTACAAATCAGAAATATGAAGGCGAATGGGATACCTATTATTCCACGCCAATGTTATTAGCTCGGGATCTTAAACAGGAAATACCCGAGATAAAGAGGGCTGTAGCTACCTCTTCACGAAATTTACTATTTACCGAAGGTGAAAATGGAATTAATAGAAACGGAATGTACGCAGATACTGATCTTTTCGACATCTTCAGCCTTCAATTTATAGAAGGAAGTAAGGAGAACGCATTCGCTAGGCCTGACGCTATTGTATTAACACAAAAGACAGCTGCTGACTTATTTGGAGAAAACGTTCAGGTGATGAATAAGACTTTAAGAGTCAATAATACCGATAATTACCATATTACCGGGGTTGTAAAGGATTTACCGGTAAACGTTAGTTTTGGTTTTAATTGGTTGGCACCTTTTGAGCGGTATTCTACTGGTGTAGAATGGATGCAGGAATACGGAAGTAATTTTACTGACACTTTTGTTGAATTAGCACCCAGTGCGGATTTTGCAGCGGTAAACGAAAAGGTCAAAAAGATGCTGCCTTCTAAAACAGAAAATTTAGATACCTATGCGTTTCTACATTCTATTAAGGATTGGCATTTGAGGTCTCATTTTGAAGGTGGAAAAATTGTAGGTGGTCAAATCGTTTATGTGCGCATGTTTCTGATGATTGCGCTTATTATTCTGTTCATAGCCTGTATCAATTTTATGAATCTATCCACAGCCAGAAGCGAAAAAAGAGCGAAGGAAGTGGGTGTACGAAAGGTACTTGGTTCCACTAAAAAAAGATTGATTACACAATTTATGACCGAAGCATTGCTTACGGCGATGCTGTCAGCGGTCATCAGTATTATTTTACTGCTATTGATACTGCCTCATTTTAATATCATGGTGGGTAAAGAGTTGGCCTTCCGACTTTGGGAACCGGTACATACAGGAACTATTCTAGGGATTACATTTGTATGTGGTCTTCTTGCTGGGTGGTATCCAGCCTTTTTTCTTTCGGCCTTTAAGCCAGTAGAGGTCATAAATGGTATGAAATCTAAAAAAAGTGGTGCGGTGGTTTTACGAAAGGGACTAGTGGTGGCGCAATTCGTTGTTTCCATCATGTTTATTATCAGCACGATTGTAGTATATCAACAGATACAACATGTAAAAGGTCGAGATATAGGATATGATAAGGAAAACCTTATAAAAATGCCGGTTAACGGGGATGTGGTACAGAACTTTGACCCCATTCGAAGCGACATGATTGCTTCCGGTCTTGTTGAGAATGTAGCGCTTAATAATTCTAACATTCTTTCCGATGGCAACAATGGCTCCGGTTTTGAGTGGAAAGGAGGTACGGATGCGGAAGACGTGTTGATTTCATTTAGACACATTACCTCTAATTTTTTTGAAACTACAGGTATGCAAATTATCGAAGGCAGAGGTTTTGGAAAAGATGTGGCAAGAGACAGTTCTAACATATTGATTTCAGAAACCTTTGCACGTTTGATGGGAACGGAAAGTCCCGTGGGAAAAATAGTGACCCGCGGACAACCGCTCACGGTCATTGGTGTCGTAAAGGATTATTTATATGGTGATATGTACAATACTAGTGGTCCGGTAATGTATTTCCACAATCCTGATTATGCTAATTTCATGTATGTAAAAACAAAATCTGATGCGTCGGGCACTACTGCATTGGCAGCTATGGAAAGAGTAATGAAACGACACAATCCTGCATTCCCTTTTGAATATGAGTTCGTAAACGACGCCTTCAACGCAAAGTTTAAAAGTGAAAAATTATTGAGTGATCTCTCTAAGATATTCGCTTTTCTGGCCATTATGATTTCATGCTTGGGATTATTTGGGTTAGCCGCTTATACGGCAGAGCAACGCAAAAAGGAAATTGGCGTGCGAAAAGTGTTAGGATCTACTGTTTCTGGTATCGTTACGTTATTGTCAAAAGAGTTTATGCGGCTTGTGGTTATTGCCCTTCTGATAGCTGGTCCCTTGGCTTGGTGGGCCATGAATAACTGGTTAGAAGGTTTTGCCTATCACATAGAAATCAATATATCGGTATTTGTAATTGCAGGTCTGGCAGCCATTTGTATTGCTTTGATGACCGTGAGTTTCCAAGCAGTTAAAGCGGCTTTAGCAAACCCTATAAAGAGTTTAAGAGCCGAGTAGAATTTCCTTTTTAACAGGTGCCGCTGAGATAGTTGTAGGCGAGAAGATGCAGTTGTGAAAGCGCGAAACATGGAAAGGGCATCAAACTAAGTAACAAATACTGAAATAAGTTCTTAAAAAAAGAACGAAAGTCGGCAAAAAAAGCACTTAGTTTTCATGGATCTCCCTGTAAACATATTGTACATGGTATGTCAATATATTTTACAGTGGAGTATTTTGATAATAACTTAACTATTTGATTTTTAGTATATTGAATATATGGCATGAATATCGATTCGGTTAGTATTCATCATATCAATCAAAAATCGAACAGTCATGTTTAAAAACAACCTAAAAACTGCTTGGAGAAGCATTAAAAAGGATAAATTCTTTACTACAATCAAAATCGGAGGGTTTGCAGTAGGCATTGCTGCATGCCTATTAATTGCCTTGTTCATTCGAGATGAAGTAAGCTACGACGAGCACTACGAAAATAAGAACCAAATTTATAGGGTCGTGATGCAAGGTAAGTTTCAAGGGGAGCTTTTTAAGAGCACCCATTTTCAACTGCCCTTTGCCGATGCCTTACAGACCGATTTTCCAGAAATCCAAAAGGCAGGTAAAGTAAATACTATTGAGATTTTCGGTGCCGGAAAACGAGGTATGCGTTTGCAGGGAGAATCACAGAATAATTTTGAGGAGGGCTTTATTCTGGCGGATCAAATGGCCTTTGAGATTTTGGAGCTTTCGTTGGAACAAGGTAATCCTAATGCCGCTCTGACTGACCCAAGAAGTATGATATTATCCAAAGCGAAGGCCGAGAAGTACTTTCCAAACGGAAATGCCCTAGGCCAGACCGTCATTCTAGATAATGATGATGCCAAACCATATCGGATAACCGGGGTAATGAAAGAGGTGCCTAAAAATTCACATTTGAATTTTGATTTTGTACTTCCGATTGTGGATACTAACGGCGGTTGGACCAATCAGAACTACTTTACCTATGTCTTAGTAGATCAGAAAGCTAGTATTGCGGAACTGGAGCAAAAAATGAAATCTATTGTAGAGAAATATATCATTCCTGCTCAAATGGAACGGGGTCGTGCGCCAGATTTTATCGAAGTGCTTCGTGGGATAGAATACAAATTACAACCTGTGACCGATATCCATTTATATTCCGATATTAAAATGGGAGATGGTCTAAAGCACGGGGATATCCGTTTTGTTTGGTTGTTTGCTGCCATTGCAGGATTTGTCCTGCTCTTGGCCATTATTAATTTTATTAATCTATCCACGGCAAAATCAGCGAATAGAGCTAAGGAAGTTGGTCTTCGAAAAACTGTTGGTGCCTTTAAACACAATCTTGTTGCCCAGTTTCTGACGGAATCTGTTCTGTTCAGTATTATCTCTTTTGTTATTGGTGTTGTATTGGCTTGGGGCTTGCTTCCGGCCTTTAATACCATCGCAGCTAAAACCATAATAATGCCTTGGATGGTATGGTGGTATTTACCGTTGCTACTAATTTCGGCGCTATTGATAGGAGCTGTTTCCGGCTTGTATCCAGCTTTTTATTTATCGGCTTTTAGACCGGTTGATGTATTAAAAGGCAGTCTTAGTATTGGCAGTAAAAGTGGAAGACTACGCAGTGGTCTGGTAGTGTTTCAATTTACTACATCGGTCGTTTTGATTATCGGTACCTTGATTATTTATAAGCAGATGGATTACATCCTAAAAAAGGAATTAGGATACGATAAAGAACAGGTTGTAATTTTAGAAGGAACAGGTGTCTTGGGTAAAAGTTCCGATTCCTTTAAAGAACAGCTCTTGCAATTACCGCAAGTAAAAGAAGTAACTACAACAAATTATTTGCCTATAGATGGTGGTAATAGAAATGGAAATACGTTTAGAAGGGCCAATGAAGGTAATGAGGGAGCTAGTACTCCTGCTCAAATTTGGAGGGTAGATTATGATTATTTAAAAACGCTGGGTATACAACTAAAAGAAGGTAGGGACTTTTCAAAGGAATTCGCTTCTGATTCTATAAACTCCATCATCATTAATTCGAAAATGGTTGCAGAGATGGGACTGACGGACCCCTTAGGCAAGCAGATAAATAATAACGATAGGGACTGGACGATTATCGGTGTCGTAGCCGATTTTCATTTTAAGTCCTTAAAGGAAGATATCGCTTCCTTGTCTTTGGTTATCGGTAAGGATAATGGCACAGTTTCCATAAAACTTGAAAAAGGGAATATTAACGAAGCTTTGGCTGCAATAACGGCAATATGGACTAGGAGCGTACCGAACCAAACCATTAATTATAGTTTTTTAGACCAAGAGTTTAGCCAAATGCATGCAGATGTACAACGCATGGGCAACATCTTCAACAGCTTTGCGCTATTTGCCATTTTCGTGGCTTGTTTGGGGCTCTTTGCCCTCTCCGCCTTTATGTTAGAACAGCGGAAAAAAGAAATCAGTATCCGCTTGGTATTGGGTGCACCGTTCAAAAGTATTTATCAATTGCTGACCTTGGATTTTATGAAGCTGATTTTTATATCCATAGTTATTGCGATACCCTTGGGCTGGTTTATGATGAACCGTTGGTTAGAAGATTTTGTTTACCGCATCAGTATCGGTTGGGAAGTATTTTTGGTGGCAGGCGGTATCGCTCTAATTATTGCTATTTCTACCATTAGTTATCAATCGGTTACAGCAGCATTAATAAAACCTTTGAAAAGCTTACGAGCGGAGTAAACAGCCTCACAATTGCCAAAAGGGAAGCTTTAAAAAATCAATTAAAAATGTATTAAAACAAGTTTAGTACAAGAAAAACGAACGCATCATGATAAAGCAGTATATAAAAATAGCTTGGAGGAATCTAACCAAGAATAAACAGCAGACCATTATAAATTTATTAGGACTTACCATAGGAACAGTAAGCTGCCTTGCTATTTTATTATTTGTTTTTTCGCAATTGGGTTATGATGAGCATCACAAAAATGCGGACGCTATCTACAGGGTAGAAACCATTATAGAAAGAGATGGCAAAGAGAGTTTTGATACTGGAGCGGCATCACCGCCCATAGCTTTTGCCTTAAAAGAAGATTTTCCAGAAGTGCAAGAAGCTACTCGTGTAGTGCTTACGGATGTTTTTTCTAGCAATTTAATTAGTGCTGCCGATAGTGAAGATGCCTATTATGAGCCTAGGGTGTATATGGCAGACTCAACCTTTTTTAAGGTATTTAGCTATAATTTTTTAGAGGGAAATCAGGAAACTGCTTTAAACGAACCCAACGCACTGGTACTTTCGTCTTATTTGGCAGATAAAATGTTTGGTAGTCAAAAAGCTTTGGGCAAGGCTGTGACATGGGGCAGTGGTGAGGATGCACAAACTTTAACTGTTAAAGGAGTTATTGATGAATCGTTTGGAAAATCACACCTAAACCCAAACTATATTGTCAGTATGAGTACCCCAGGAATAGGAACTTTTGTGCAAAACTTTAAAAGTTTTGCTACCAATAATTTTGTTTATAGCTATGTGAAATTGGTGCCCAACGGCAATGCTAATGGATTACAGAATAAATTACCTGGTTTTATCCAAGAAAGAGGGGCCAAAGATTTATCTGATGCCGGTATGGATAATAAGGTTTTGGCTCTAAAAAAAGTGTCGGATATTCATCTATACTCTGCAGGGCGAAAAAATCAAATTCATGAAGTTTCTAACATCAAGTACCTCTATTTTTTATTGACTTTAGCATTCTTTATTCAATTAGTAGCGTGTATTAATTTTATAAATCTCAGTACGGCTAGAGCCAGTAAAAGAGCAAAGGAAATAGGAGTTCGTAAAGTAGTTGGCGCAGGAAAAAACAGTCTTATGCGACAATTTTTGGGTGAATCCCTATCCCTATCGTTATTTGCCATGCTAATTAGTATTCCTATTACTATGCTATTACTTCCACTACTAAATGAACTTACAAATGCCAGTTTGGTATATCAGGATTTGTTGAATTGGCGTATTGGTCTAATACTAGTTGGATTGGGAATCCTTACAGGATTGGTTTCAGGAATTTACCCTGCTATGATCTTATCATCAATAAAACCTATTAAAGCTTTAAAAAGTGCGACTATTTTGCAATCGGGTAATGGAGCTTTTAGGAAGGTTCTGGTTGTTTTTCAGTTTATAGTTTCAATAAGTCTAGTGGCTACAGTTATTATTGTGACCCAGCAATTTCGATTTGCGCAGACTAAAGACCTTGGTTTTCAAAAAAACAATCTACTGGCCCTAAGAATAGGGACAACCGAAGCTTCCAGTAAATTTGAATCCCTTAAAGCCTCATTTTTAAATATTCCAGGAGTGGTAAATGTATCCAGTGGAAATTATGCACCTTCTGAAGTTATTTTAAATGATAATGGATTGTATTTACCCGGTGGGAATCGTGAAAATAATACTGTTGTAAAAAGACAAGGTATAAGCGAAGGTTATTTTGAAACTATGAATATTCCGTTGCTGAAAGGAAGAGATTTTACACCGGCAGATACTACAGACCAAATCATTGTAAACCAAGCTACGTTACGGATTTTTAATATTAAGGAGGAGGATGCCTTAAGTTCGAGATTGGTGCAAAGTTTTGGTGATGAGACCTATGAAATGCGAATTGTTGGTGTTGCTAAAGATTACCATTTTGCATCACTTAAAGATGAAATTGCCCCCCTGTTTTTATATAAGGAAAACGAACCAAACTGGTTATTTTTAAAAACACAAAGTAATAATTATCAGCAGTTATTGTCTAGTTTAGAACAACAGTGGAAAGCTACGGTGAAGAACGTACCCTTTGACTACAGATTTGTAGACAAAGAAGTGGAGAAGATGTATGATGAAGAAAAGCGTTTGGGTCAAATTTCTATGGTGTTTACTATTCTAGCCATACTCATTAGCTGTTTAGGTCTTTTTGGTCTGGTTTCCTTTGTGGCGGAACAAAAGAAAAAGGAAATAGGTATTCGAAAAGTATTGGGTGCTAGTATTGGCTCTGTAGTGCAGTTATTAACTAAAGATTTTGTAATACTGGTGGGTATTGCTTTTTTAATTGCAACACCGATAGCCTATTACTTTATACAGCGTTGGTTAGAAGATTTCACCTATCGTATAGATATTCAATGGTGGGTATTTGTATTGGCAGGAGGTTTTGCATTGCTAATCACCTTTTTTACTGTTGGTTTCCAATCGCTTAAATCGGCTGTTGCTAACCCTGTAAAAAGTTTACGCACGGAATAAGCATAACTTATAATTTTACCTAAAGAAAGAAGTGTAACAGGTTGATTTTAAAGTTGTCTCTGTACATATATTGTATAAGTTATGTCTAATTATTTTACAGTTATAATAGTTGATTCGATTTAATTAACTAATAATTAGATAGTTATTCATTTAGCACGAAAATAGACTTTAGAAGTATGTAATACGTAGAATCATCAATTAAAACAATCATTAATCATGTTTAAAAATCATATTAAAATAGCTTTGAGAAGTATAAAAAGGCAGCCTTTTTTTACCTTCCTAAATACTTTCGGACTTGCTATTGGTATGGCCGGAGGTTTACTGATTTCATTATATATTTATGATGAATTAAGTTATGACAAGATGTTTGCCGACGCGGATCGTATCCATAGAATTGATGCTGACATTAAATTTGGTGGAGACGCGCGAGAATTCGCAGTAACTCCTGCTCCTATGGCAGAGGCATTACTAAATGATTTTTCGGAAATAGAGTTAGTTACTCGTTTTAGAACACGGGGTAGCGCACTAGTACGAAAAGCAAATGACCTAACTAATGTAAAAGAAGAGCAGACTACTTATGTGGATGCAACATTTTTTAAAATGTTTGGGGTAGAATTATTGGAAGGGGATGTAAAAACGGCGTTAAAGGACCCAAATACCATAATACTTACAAAAACTGCTGCAGAAAAGCATTTTACGGTAAGTAGTGCAATAGGACAAAACTTAATACTTGATAATGAAGAACTCTATACGGTTGTAGGAGTCATTAATGATTTTCCACAAAATTCATTTTTAAGAGACTATTCCATTTTTGAATCAATGGAAGGATACGATGATGCTAAAGTGGTGAATTGGGGTAGTAATAATTATCAAACCTTTATTAAATTATTACCAAGTGTCGATGCTGCAGATATACAGCAACAACTGCGTGGGTTCTTAGGAAAATATGTAATACCTGGGGTACAGCAATTTATGCCTGGTATTACTGAAAAACAATTTAAAGAGGCTGGCAATTATTTAGTTTACAGTACTATACCTTTAACTGATATTCATTTGAACTCTAGTCGAATGGCAGAAATGAGTGCTAATAATGATATGCAAAGTATCTATATTCTTTCATTTATAGCAATCTTTCTTATCATTTTGGCAAGTGTTAATTTTATGAATTTGTCGACTGCCCACTCTCTTAAAAGAGCTAAAGAAGTAGGTGTTCGTAAAACCTTAGGGTCCAATAAAATAGAATTGATACGTCAGTTTTTGGTAGAATCAGGATTAGTATCTTTCCTATCTTTAGCCTTGGCTCTTGTTCTTGCCTTAATAGCATTGCCATTTTTTAATACCTTGGCCGATAAGGATATTTCTATTCCATTTACAAGCCCTATTTTTTGGTTGATTTTACTAGGCTCAGTAGCGGTATTGGGTTTATTTTCAGGAAGTTACCCAGCTTTTTTTATGTCGCGTTTCAAACCCGTTAAGGTTCTGAAAGGTGGAGGACAAAGTAGTGTGGGTGGCGGAAAAATAAGAAATTCCCTCGTCGTTTTTCAGTTCGCCATTTCAGTCTTCCTAATTGTGAGTACCCTAGTTGTTTACCAACAGTTAACTTATATACAAGGTAAGGATTTAGGTTTTTCAAAAGATCAGGTCTTAATTGTTAATGATATATACACAGCAGGTGATAAGGTTACTGCCTTTAAAGAACAGGTAAAACAATTAAGTTTTGTTAAGAATGCTACCTTAAGTAGTTTTTTTCCAACTCCATCATCTCGTAGTGATACTACTTTTAGCCCTGATACTGGCGAAACTACCCAAGAAAATGCGGTGAGTATGCAGACTTGGAGTGTTGATTACGATTATGTTACTACCATGGGTTTTAAACTAGTAGCAGGTCGCGATTTTGATAAAAATTTCGGAAATGATTCTACTTCTATTATTATAAACGAAACAGCAGTAAGGGTAATGAAAATGAGTCCACAAGAAGCTTTGGGAAAACGATACACACCTGGTTTTGCTTCAGAAAACCCAACCTATTTTACCATTATAGGGGTCATGAAAGATTTTCACATAGCCTCATTGAAGGAAGATATTGATGCAGTAAGTCTACATTTAGGAGATGGAGCCTATGCTATGGCGGTAAAAATAGAGGCAGGGGATTTTCCAAATGCGATTACACAAATAGAAGGCATTTGGAATAGCATAGTGCCTGGAGAACCATTTGATTACTATTTTATGGAGGATGCCTTTGATAACACTTATCAAAGTGAGCAAAGGTTGGGTAATATTTTCATCATTTTCACAGTTCTGTCCCTATTAATTGCCTGCTTGGGTTTGTTTGGTTTAGCCGCTTTTAATGCTGAAAAACGAACTAAGGAAATTGGGGTGCGTAAAGTATTGGGTGCCAGTGTAGGCCAAATATCTATGAAGCTTACTTTAGATTTCTTAAAGCTGGTAGGTATTGCTATTTTAATTTCTTTACCCTTAGGTTGGTTTGCTATGAACAAGTGGTTAGAGGATTTCTCCTACCGTATAAATATTCCATGGTGGATCTTTGTACTTGCGGCTTTCTTGGCAGTTCTTATTTCTGTCGTAACCGTAAGCTATCAGAGTATAAAAGCCGCTATTGTTAACCCTGTAAAAAGTTTACGAA
>CAZMUV010000020.1:0-42199 GCA_964569345.1 uncultured Maribacter sp.
GGCAGTAAGAGCCAGCGATACCTCAGGCAAAGTCATTAGGAAGTTTACAGCTTCTTTTTGTACAACGGGCATAGTTAGTTTATTTTCATCAATTGTTGATTTCTTGAGATACAGGTTATTCCCGTTTATCGTATTTATCCACGAGGTATTTCCATATTTTTTATCCAAAAAGGCCTCTAATTGGCGAGCGTCTCCAGTAGTTCGCGCAATGGCTGCGTCAAGCTTATTTTCTTTTAATAAGGACACATTTTGTATAGCGCCATGATCTGAAGTAAGAAATAAGGTATACTTGTCTTTTCCAACCTTCGTATCCAATGCAGCAAAGAGTGTGGCCAAGTCCTGGTCGAGTCTTAGAAAAATATCCTCCATTTCTACAGATTGCGGTCCAAAAGTATGCCCCACTACGTCTGGTACGGAGTAGCTAATCGTTAGAAAATCCGTTTCATCGTCCATTCCCATTTTCTCTTCCTGTAAAGCGGTAATGGCAAATTCTGTTAGTAGGGTATTCCCTTTAGGGGAAATCCATAACAATTGAAATTCTGTTCCCTTTTCTTTATATTTTTCTCTCATAGATGTAAAATCATATGGGAACGTAGGGCTAGATTTTCCACCAAGGGATGGCTCAAATGTATTGTCATCTGCCGCGCTGGCCGTATAGGTTTCTATAGGATATAGTGTACTCCAAGTTTCGTTCAAATACGTGTTTGATTTTCCTTGAGTATTGAATTTACGTACCCAATCTGGAAGTTTTTTCATGTAAAAGCTGCTACTAACAAAATAACCCGGACTAGATTCCCAATCATGCCAATAGGCAGCATCTGCAGTTTTTCCACCTGGGAGAATAGCACCCCTGTCTTTTATGGAAATACTAATGACTTTCGCCTTAAAGTTGCTGGCTAGTTTTAGCTCATCAGTAATGGTGGAGCTCATCATTTTTTTTGGAGAAACACCATAAGGGTTTTCGGACATGGAACCTACAATCTGTTCATTGGTATCCGAAACATTTCCTGTAACGGATTCTGTTTGCCTATCATACCAAGAATTTCCAATAATACCATGGTAGGCAGGTGTTGTCCCCGTATAAATTGATGCATGGCCCGGTGCTGTTTCAGAGGGTATATAATTTACATTGGTATTTTTAAAGTTAAATCCTTCTCTTAGCAGACGTTTAAATCCATCTTCTCCATATCGACTTTGATATTTATAAAGGTAGTCTGCCCTCATCTGATCTATCACTATTCCCACCACAAGTTTTGGTTTAGGATTATTTTGAGCTACACTTTTAAAAGTAAAACCCAGGAGAGAGAAAAGGAAAAAATAAAACAGTTTTTTCATGGTGCAATAATTATTAAGGAAAAGTTTTTTATGTGGTCTTGTTCAAAGTGCAAAACTATCATCAATAAGATAGAAAAAGAAATGTATAGGTGCTAAATAGAGGACAATTCTCATAAGTTGGAAGTGGATAGTTTCTTCGTAAAGGCCGATGGATTCTCCCCGACAATTTTTTTAAAACTTCTATTAAAATAGGAAAGACTTTCGAACCCGCAGGCAAAGCAGGTTTCAGTCACATTGTTGCCTAGTAACAAATAGCGTTTCGCTTGACTTACACGATATTGATTTAAAAATTGAATAAAAGTACTTCCCGTATTCTTTTTAAAATACCTGCAAAAGGCAGGTTTAGTGAGGTTGCAGAGATTGGCTACCTCGTTCAAGGAAATCTTGCCTTGGTAACGTTCGTCTATAAAAGCGTAAATGGTGCGTAGGCGCTTTTGCTCTTTTTCATTGTACTTATTTATAAAAGGGGTTTTGTGTAGTAACTCAAACTCCTTGCTCGTAGATAAGCGTTTTAGAATAGTCATCACGCTCATAAAAAATGCAAAAGGCTCTAAGGTGTATAGTTCTTTTAACAATGCACCCACTTCTGTTTTTGTTACTCCGGAGAACGCAATACCATATTTGGAGAGTTCCAATAAACGGTCTATTTGTTTCAGTTCTGGTAGTGCATCTAATGTTTGGTCTTTAAAAGCAGGTGCTATATGCAGTACCTCTTGCCTATAGTTTGTGGTAATACCATGGTCAAAATTTAGATGAGGAATATTAGAACCTATGAGTACAAGATCACTTTCTTTAAATTCAGAAATATGATCTCCTACATGTCTTTTGGCTTTGGCACCTTCTATATAAACGAGTTCTAGTTCTGGATGAAAATGCCAATAAAAAAGGTGATTCAATTTAGGGTCGTGCATGAGTCTAAATGAACTTTTAGAATCTTGTGATATGGTTTCTAATGCTATTTTCATGATACTATACGCAAAGAGTTTTACTTTTAATACAAACAAAATTCACCATAAAACTAACGATATTTGCTTTATATATCAATTTTGTTCAAAAATATATCAATATCAAGGTGGTATTGGATTTATGTTCATCCTAGTTTTGCCTTATCAATTCGAATAATAACTTTAAATCATATACCATGGAAAACAAGGAGAATAAAATAGAAATGGCTAACAAGGGTCATAAAGAAATCCCTGGAAATCCGTCTACTGCCACCAGTAGTAAGCAACAATTAAACGATCGCACCAACCAAAAACCATTGCGGGTATTAAGTGATGCTGATTGGCAATTTTGGTTGCACAATGGTTACATCGTTATTAAAAATGCGGTACCTGTCGCACAGGTAAAACAAACCGCAGATTTTCTATGGGAATTTGATGAGAAAGACCCAAATGATAAAGCGACTTGGTATGCACCACCAAGAGCAGAAATGCAAATGAAAGAATTAACAGGTACCGGAATGGTAGAGGTGTACAATCATCAGCTGTTATGGAACAATAGACAAACCCAACGTGTTTATGACGCTTTTGTCGATGTATGGGGCACAGAGAAGTTATGGGTAACCATCGATCGAGCTAACCTTAATTTTCCGTTACCTCCAGGAGTGAATAAAAAGGGCTTCATTCATTGGGATTATGATCCAGAAACACGCCCGCAAAACGTCCAAGGGGTATTGGCATTAGCGAATCAGGACGACGAAAGCATGGGTGGATTTCAATGTATTCCTTGGCTCTATCGCCATTATGATTCTTGGAAATTAACACAACCAGAAGATAGAGATCGTTTTCAACCAGACATTTCAGAATTGGAAGACAAAATAGTTAAAGTTAAAATGGAAGCGGGTGACTTACTTATTTTTAATAGCACGGAGCCTCATGGAATACGACCTAATAAGTCTAAAGATAAGGTGCGTATTGCCCAGTATATTTCTATGATGCCGGCGGAAGAAGATAATCAAGAGCTAAAGGGTTGGCGAACTAATTCTTGGAAAAATCGTGTTGCACCAGAGGGCTATGCTTTCCCTGGTGACCCTAGAAAATGGGAACAGACCAAATATCCTACAGCAGAATTAACGACACTGGGAAAAAAACTTTTAGGGTTGGAAAATTGGTAAGGTAGAAAGGAATATTAATTTTTTATAGAAAAGCTGCATGGTTTCAACCCTAGACAATTGGGATATAGCTATTATTTTAATTTATTTTGGTATCATACTATGGATAGCCCAATGGGCAGCGAAAAGCAAATCGGAATCCGGAAGTGCTGTGGATTATTTTCTTGCAGGCAAAAACTCTGGTTGGTTGGTAATAGGGGCGTCCTTATTTGCGTCAAATATTGGTTCTGAGATTATCTTGGGCGTTTCTGGAGCAGGTGCTAGGGGTAATATGCCTATGGCTAATTTTGAAATAATTGCCGCTTTGGTACTTATTTTGCTAGGTTGGGTCTTTGTTCCTTTTTATTTGAGAACAGGTGTGTATACCATGCCAGAATTTTTAGAAAAAAGGTACTCGAAAGCCTGTAGAAATTACCTGTCCGTGATTTCAATTTTAGCATATGTTATCACAAAAATTTCACTCATCATATTTGCAGGGGCACTAGTTTTTGAAACCATCGGTATTTCGTTTTGGACCGGCGCTATTGTTACGGTGGTAGCTACTGGATTTTATACGGTTTTGGGAGGTCTAAAAGCAGTCATTTATACAGACATGGTACAGGCCTTTATTTTGTTACTAGGTACGATTGCTGTTACCTTATTTGGTTTGCATGCCGTAGGCGGCTGGGATGAGATGATTCAGATTATAACCATAGCTTCTGAAGACCCCAATAACCCGCCGGTAGAAGGGTTTTTCAACCTTTGGCGTCCAGCAACAGATACAGAATACCCTTGGACGGGTATGTTATTTGGCGCTCCTATTTTAGGAGTTTGGTATTGGTGTACGGATCAATATATTGTTCAGAGAACACTCTCAGCCAAGGATGTAAACAATGCTAGAAAAGGAGCTCTTTTTGCAGGGTATTTAAAACTATTGCCTGTTTTTATCTTTTTTATACCTGGTGTCATAGCCTATGCCCTTTTACAAAAAGGAGACATAAGTTTTTCTATGGAAAATGCGGATCAAGCACTACCAGCGATGATTAATGGTTTTCTGCCAACAGGTTTAAAAGGATTAGCAATTGCAGGATTGTTAGCTGCCCTAATGAGTTCGCTCTCTTCAGCATTCAACTCTAGTTCTACGTTGTTGACAATTGATTTTTATCAAAAATATAAACCTAAGGCCTCCCAAACGGATTTGGTGCGTTTTGGCCAAATCGCTACCATTGTGCTTGTGCTGGTAAGTTTGGGGTGGATTCCGTTTATGAAATCATTAATGAGTGGTGGGATATTTCATTACCTCCAAAGTGTACAGGCGTATATTTCTCCTCCCATAGCTACTGTTTTTCTATTTGGATTATTCTATAAATGGATTAATGCAACAGGTGCCATTGTCTCTTTGTGGGTTGGCTTTGTAATTGGTGTCTTTAGACTTGTAGCAGAATTTTTAAGTAATGAGGGTACAATAGTAGTGGCAGAAGAGTCTCTGTTAGGGCTATTTCTAGGAATAAACTTCTTGCACTTTGCATTGTTTTTGTTTCTCTTTTGTGCTTTGATACTTATGGTAGTGAGCAAAATGGGACAACCACAATCACCAGAGTTTTTAGAGTTGGTTACTTTTCAAAAACGAGAAGCAGGGGTAAAATTCAAATGGTCATCAGATGCGATATTAACCGTTATACTAATAGGGGCGGTCTTGCTTTTATGGCTGTTCTTTAGTAACTGGGGGATTGCAGGTTAATTTAAATAGTAGCACAATATGAATTTACAACTACAAGAAAAAACAGCATTTATTACAGGCTCTACCGCTGGCATTGGTTTTGCAACCGCAAGAGCTTTGATTAAAGAAGGTGCTAGTGTTATTCTTAATGGGAGAAGCAAAGAAAAGGTTGACAAAGCAGTTAAAGAATTACAAGATGAATTTCCTGAAAGTACAGTTTCTGGCTTAGCGGCAGATTTTCTTAATTTAAATGAAATCAACGCTTTACAGAAAAAATTACCCACTATCGATATCCTTATTAATAATGTAGGTATTTATACTTCTGGGAGTTTTTTTGAATCTACCAATGCTGATTGGCAACAACAGTTTGAGGTAAATGTGATGAGTGGCGTTCGCTTATCAAAATATCTTTTACCCAAAATGATAGCTAAGGATTGGGGTAGAATTTTATTTGTTTCAAGTGAATGTGCTACGTTAGTGCCAGTAGATATGATTGCCTATAGCATGACAAAAGCTGCGATACTTGCCGTATCTAGAGGGTTGGCGCAATTAACCAAGGGCACAGGTGTAACGGTTAATACTATCGTTCCTGGGTCTACATTATCTGAAGGTGCTGAGCAATTTTTAGAAAACGCAGCTAAAATGGAATCGAAGACAAAAACCCAAATAGAAGCAGAATTTTTCACTCAAAAACGGACTTCATCACTATTACAACGGTTTGCAAGGGTTGAAGAAGTAGCGCATACTATTACTTATTTGGTAAGCCCACTTTCATCAGCAACAAATGGTACGGCTATTAAAGTAGACGGGGGGAGTATGGGCGGAATTTTATGATAGGTATTAGTCAAGTAAGAAATTATTATAAATCTCTAATTAGTATTAAACATTATGAAACAAATTTTATTAGTATGTACCGCGCTACTTTTTGGATGCTTTGTTAGTTCATGCGGGGAGGTAACCACTAAAAATAATAAAATGGAAGCAGAGGTAAAAAAGAATGATAAGGTATTAAGACATGTAGTTATTTTTAAATTTAAGGAAGAGGCAAGCGAAGAAGAAGTCCAAAAAATAAGTGATAGTTTTAATGCACTACCTAATCATATTTCTGTAATCAAAGATTTTGAATGGGGTTTAAATGATAGTCCAGAAGATTTGCATCAAGGTTTTACCCATTGTTATATGCTAACCTTTAATTCTGAAGAAGAACGAGACAGCATTTACACACCACATCCAAAACATCAGGCTTTTGTGGCCAGTTTGCAACCGCATTTGGAGAAGGTATTCGTAGTTGATTACTGGACAAAGTAGTTCCGGTTCTATTCCTTGTTTTGAACTTACTTAATCTTTTAAATTGTAACCGAGAATAGGTGATAATAGCGACTCTGCTTTTATTTTCTATAATTTGTTCTTTGGGGAGAATTAATAGTATCGGGGAAGAATATTGTTTACTGTGAAGATTTTGTACTTGCGGTAGCCTAAGATAAAGGTATAGTTAGCGTTATTCTGAAAAGTGGTTTTTGGATATTTAATAGCCGTAAACAATGAGTTGACTGTTGCCAAATACTATCTATTGGTTTAGAATTTAGATTAGAAAATTAGACAGAAAGACCTCCATAACCAAATACAAGATTGTTAAATTTAACCTCTTAGTAAACAAATAGTTAGTGTTAATGATCAAGTGTATTGCTAAATCGTTAATAATTATCCCCATTCTGTTAGTGTCAACAAATAATACTACTTTTGCGCCCTCTAAATCATAAGGCGTGCGCAAGTATTTTAATTTATTCGATTTCAAACAAAAGGTAGACTATAAAACGGAAATCCTTTCAGGAGTTACCGTTGCACTCGCTTTGGTTCCAGAGGCTATTGCCTTTGCCTTAATCCCTGGTTTTTCGCCATTAACAGGATTATATGCGGCCTTTATTTTGGCGCTTGTCACCTCTATTCTTGGTGGTCGCCCGGGAATGATATCAGGTGCAACTGGTGCAGTCGCGGTTATTTTTGTTGGATTGATTTTGGAATTGAAACGCAATTTTCCTGGTATTGAGCCAGAAACCATTCTTAATTATGTTTTTGCTACGGTAATTCTTGCTGGGGTACTTCAAATATTGGCCGGAGTATTGCGCTTGGGTAAATTCATACGTTTAGTTCCACATCCGGTAATGTTTGGTTTTGTAAACGGTTTGGCTATTATCATATTTATGGCGCAGTTCCCTAACTTTTACCAAAAAGGAACAGAGGATTTATTGAGCGGTAGTGCCATGTACGTGATGCTAGGGCTTACTTTATTGACAATGTTGATTATTTGGGGCCTTCCTAAACTTACTAAAACAGTGCCATCTTCACTCGTTGCTATTGTGGTGGTTTCGGGTATAGTTATTGGTTTTGGGGTAGAAACCCTTACCGTTGCTGATACCATGCGGGAGGGTGAAACGATTAAAGGTGGTTTCCCTCCATTGTCTATTCCGCAATTGCCATTTACTTGGGAGACCTTTAAAATCATTGTTCCATATGCAGGAATCGTAGCTGGGGTAGGACTTATAGAAAGTTTATTGACCTTAAATATTATAGATGAAATTACCGATACCCGCGGTAGTGGTAATAGGGAATGTGTTGCGCAGGGTACGGCAAATATTCTATCCGGATTTTTATCTGGTATGGGCGGTTGTGCTATGATTGGCCAAAGTTTAATCAACACTTCTTCTGGTGCACGGGCAAGACTGTCTGGAATTACAGCAGCCATTATGCTTTTGGTCTTTATTATGTTCGGATCTAGTCTTATTGAGCAATTGCCAATGGCAGCATTAGTAGGACTTATGTTTATGGTAGCAATAGGTACTTTTGAATGGGCAAGCTTTAAAACTTTTGGTAAAATGCCAAAATCCGATGTTGTGGTTATGGTTTTAGTTACCTTGATTACTGCTATTACGCACAACCTTGCCGTTGCTGTTTTGTTAGGCGTGATTATTTCTGCCTTAGCCTATTCTTGGGAAAATGCAAAAAGGATACGCGCTAGAAAATTTGTGGATGAGGATGGTATAAAACACTACGAAATCTATGGTCCTTTATTTTTTGGTTCTACCACCTTATTCACCGAAAAATTTGATGTACCAAACGACCCAGATGAGGTCATAATCGATTTTAAGGAGAGTCGCGTTGCGGATATGTCAGGTATAGAAGCCTTGAATAAAATTACGGAGCGCTATGCCAAAATAGGTAAGAAGGTACATTTGCGACACCTGAGTAAGGACTGTATTGGTCTGCTGGAAAGTGCCGAGGATATTATTGAAGTAAATGTAATCGAAGATCCCACCTATAAAGTAATGGTAGACTCTAAATAGGAGTAGGTTTAAATTGAATCGGCTCCTTTTGTATTGAGTTTAGTCAGGTTTAACTCTAAAAGTGATTCTTTTATTCGTAATTAAGCTTGCACCTATATTTATAGCTACGTTGCCTATGTTGCATAATATGCTGGTGTCAGTAAAAGAGATACTGCAAAGAGAAGGTGTATTGGAACTACTATTGTCCATGAATCTTCCAACAGTCAGCGCGGACGCCAATGAGGTGTCGAGCGGAGAGTTAGGTGGAGCCACGTTATAAATCGTAAGTGTCCCGTTTGCCGTATAGTTGATTGCTCCGGTAATTGGATTGTACGCAATCGTATAGGATGCACTTCCACCAAGAAAACCACCTAAGGTTTGTGTATAGGATGTTGGCAACCCTGTTATGCCGTCAGTAACATTTATCCTAATCCCAAGTGCATTAGCAGTAATATGATATATCCTGAAATTGCCTGCAGTAACAATGTCAGCCGTTCCTTCCTGATCTTGATATTCAAAATTGATGCTAAAACCTGTAAAATTGAAAATACTGCTTGTATTTGGCACCACAAAATCTAAACCTGCACTACCCCCACCACCAGAGCCTATACGGATTCCACAAGTGGTCTGTACGGCATTTGGGTTTACAGAAGTTGCATTAGGACCCACGGTAGCAGCAGTTAAAGTACTAGTATCAAAATCGAACTGAGACACTATCGGGTTAGGCACTCCATTGTCACATACTTGATATTGAAATAGGTCTGCACCTACAAAACCTGTATTTGGAGAATACGTAAAACTTCCATCGCTAGAAATAGAAACGACACCGTTTGCTGGTCCTGTTATCGGGTTAGGGTTAACGCTTAAAATAGTTCCCGGGTTTGCATCGGTATCATTCGATAAAAGACCGGCTGTGGCGTCAATACTTAATACACGATTTAAACGAGCGGAATAATTATCGTCTGTAGTTATAGGTGCCGATTTTTGGCCCCAAAGATTAGTAGTGATTAAAAAATAAGTGATAAATAGCGTAAAAATGTTTACCGTAGTTTTTGCTATTACTTTATTCATAGTATAAAGGTAGAATATGATTATAATCTTAGCGTAAACAATGTTGTGAAATTGGATATATATATGGTAAAACCTGTAAATATATATTTTTAGCGACACCTAATTAGCTAAAAATCAATTTTTTGTAGTTTGAAGTGCTTATGTGAACAACGAATAGACGCCAAAGAATAATATAGATACTCCAACAGCCGCTAAAATAAAAAGGTAAATTTCATGACGCTTATCTAGTTGCGCTTGCGCTCTTATTTTAACCTTAAGCTTTTCTGTTAAAATTCAGTTTTGTTTCTCCTACATAACCTTATTGTTTATACTACCAGCCTAGAAATTGGTTCTATTGTTACAGGAATAATGATGAGATAAGTTTAAAATCTTCCTATTTTAGGGCTTGAATAAAAAGACAATGAATAAACAAATAAGATTATTGTTAGCTTTTTTAATACTGCTATTAATTTGCTTAACCAATTGCGAAATGAAAAACTCCCAAGAGACTTATACCTTGTTTGTAGGCACCTATACAGATGGTAATAGTGAAGGTATTTACCGTTACACTTTTAATACCGAGACGGGTCAACTTACCAATAAAAAGGTGGCCGCTGCTACCGGCAACCCTTCTTTTCTTAAAATTTCCCCGGACAAGAAATATCTATACGCAGTAAATGAAACGAATACCTATGATGGGGAAAACGGTTCGGTAACGACATTTAAGATTGATGACGGAGAATTAATAGCCCTTAACACGGTGTCCAGTTTTGGAGCCCATCCTTGCCATATCGGTATTTCAGATGACGGTGCTATGGTGGCCGTTTCCAATTATACAGGCGGTAATGTGAGTGTCTTTAAAACCGATGCAAATGGTAGCTTAATAACACCCCAGGTAATAGATCACACCCTATTGGACAGCACCAAGACTTCCCATGCGCATTCTGCCCTTTTTTCTCAGGGAAAGCTGTTCGTGGCAGATTTAGGTTTGGATATGCTTAGTGTATATCCATTTTTGGATGGAGGAATAGATGCAGCCGAAGCTGAAGTGCTTCCATTACCCGAAACAGCTGGCCCAAGGCATTTTGTATTCGGTAGGGAAGACACTATTTTATATGTAATCAACGAACTAAATTCCACAATCTCTGTTTTTAAACGTACGGAAGAGGGTACTTTTAATTTGTTAGAAACAACGTCTACCCTAGCGGACGATTTTAAAGGCGATAGTTATTGTGCAGATATCCGCTTGTCGCCGGACGGTAAATTTCTATACGGTTCCAACAGGGGAGAAAATACCATCGTAATTTTTGCTGTAGACCAAACGACAGGAAAACTATCGCTGATAGAAAGGGAAGATGTTCGAGGCGATTGGCCACGTAATTTCAATATAGACCCTAGTGGTAACTTTTTATTGGTTGCTAATCAGCGCAGTAATAATATCACGGTTTACAAAAGAGACAAGGATAATGGCACATTGGACTTTATTCATGAACTTGAACTGCCCAGCCCTGTGTGTTTGGAGTTTCTTGAGTAACTAGATAGGCCATATAACTCCGATATATCAATCTAAACTTTCAAAAAAAGAGATTGTCCTACGTTCGGTATAGGTAAAGTTATCCGTGCCATAAAACCCTACATGACCACCGTATTTCGGAACTTCTAAATAGACATGTTTACTATTTTTTGCTTCAGTAACCGGGTAACATTCTGCGCCTAGAAAGGAATCGTTTTGGGCATTGATAATTAAGGAAGGTACTGAAATGCCCTTTAAAAATTGGCGACAGCTACATTGGGTGTAATAATCCATGGCATCGATAAAACCATGCGCTCTACTGGTGTAAACATCGTCAAAATCCTTTAACGTATTTATTTTTTGAATATCGTCATCGGTAATTTTAGATGGAAACAGAACTTGTTTTGCCCTTAGTTTCGCTATGAGATTATTTTTGAAACGTTTGGCGTAGGCGGTATTTTTAAAAGTTAGGAGCTGGTGCAAAGAGTTGTCTAATTGGCAAGGTACAGAAACGGCTACGGCACCTTTAAGTTCGGTTGGGATGACATTTCCTTCGCCTAAGTATTTTAAGAGTAGATTTCCACCAAGGCTGAAACCTTTTAGATAAATTTCATAATATTCTCTAGTTTTTAAAATATGCTCCAGTACCGATTTTAAATCTTCTGTAGCTCCTGAGTGGTAAGAACGGTAGGTAGTATTGGGTTCGCCGCTGCACCCTCTAAAATTTATGGAACAAACATCATAACCATCAGAATTCAATGCCTTAGCACTACCTTGAATATAAGCACGCTGTGCATTGCCTTCCAAACCATGCAATAGAATCGTTACTTTTTTGGTAGATTGTGCAGCAAGGCTCCAATCCAAATCTAAAAAATCCCCATCGGGTAAACGTATTCTTTCCCGCGTTTGTGCCACACCCTTTATTTCTCGGAAAAGTCCGGCATAGATGGTAGCTAAATGACCGTTCTTGAAAAAATGTGGTGGATTGTAACTAGAGTTTATAAGGGGCATTTTGTACTTTTTGTTTAACAATTATTGGACAAAAAATACTTGATTATTTTTGTCTTGGGAAACAAGTTTCAATCATTTAAAAGCTAAAATATCGAACTCAGTTTTGAGCTTAAACTTAATTTTTAGGATAGGTTTCCAAAAGTTTTGCTTGCTCTTCTATGGCGGCTTTAAATTCAGTTTTTAAACTAGCTACAAGATCCGACACAGACAAGCTATTGTTTATTAATGCAGAGCCCTGACCAGCCGACCAGATGGTCTTCCAAGCTTTGGCTTCGGTATCCAATTCCTTTCCAAAATCTATTTTTACATCCTTTTTTAGGTCTTCCTCTGTAATTCCCGCAGCCTTTAAACTGGCTCCTAAAAAGTTAGCATGCACGCCGGAGATTGATGCGGTGTAAACCACATCGCTAGCACCAGCATCAATAATCATTTTACGGTATTCCGGAGATGCCTTACTCTCTTCGGTATTTATAAAACGTGTTCCCATGTAGGCCAGATCTGCTCCCATTTGAAGTGCAGAAGCAATATCGCGACCTGTACTTATGCATCCGGATAGAATAATGGTTTTATGAAAGAATTTTTTGATTTCTGCTACAAGTGTCATGGGATTTATAGTGCCCGCATGTCCGCCAGCCCCTGCTGCTACAAGGATAAGTCCGTCTACTCCAGCCTCGGTAGCTTTCTCCGCATGTCTTTTCTTAATGATATCATGAAAAACAACGCCGCCATAACTGTGTATTGCATCCACCACGGTAGACACTGAGCCCAAGGAGGTTATGATAATGGGTACTTTGTGTTTCACACAAAGTTTTACATCTGCTTCGAGTCTAGGGTTGGTAGCATGTACAATAAGATTGACTCCAAACGGAGCTGGTTTTCTGCCAGTTTCTTTCTCAAATTTTTGAAGTGCTGTTTTTATCTCAATCAGCCATTCCTCAAAGCCTTCGCTGGTGCGTTGATTTAACGCAGGAAAGGTGCCAACAATACCATTTTTACAACATTCTATGACTAGTGCTGGCCCTGATATTAAAAACATAGGGGCCGCAATGGCAGGTAAAGAAAGTTCTTTAATAAAATTAGGTTTTGTAGACATAGTTTTGTGATTTAAATAGTGATGGAAAAATAATGCAAATTATCCCTTTGTCCTTCAAAACTATATTATTTTTACGAGGTATTATGCATGCATAGCAAAAAATCAAAACAATGTACCTGAAGGAATTTGAAATTAGATGGAGTGATGTGGATGCGAATAGACATTTAGCCAACTCGGCCTATCTAAATTATATGGGTCATACACGAATGGCTTTTTTAATGGAAATAGGATTTGACCAAGAAACCTTATCTGAATATAACATAGGTCCAGTTGTATTTTATGAACATATTTACTATTTCAAGGAGGTATTACCTGGCAGGCCGGTACAGGTTTCTATCGAGATTTTGGGTCTGAGTGAGGATGCTCAGTTTTTTGAGTTTCATCATAATTTCTATAACCATAAGGGAGAAAATTTTGCCCACTGCGAAATGATGGGCTCTTGGATAGACCTAAAGACCCGTAAACTGACAGGCTTAGCAGATATTTTTTTAAAGCGATTTGAAGCTGTGGAAAAGGCCGATGGATTTAGAATACTAACCAAAGAAGATACGCGTAAGTTTACCAAAACTCCAAAGCATCTAGAAAGCTGAAACTATAGTTCATATATTTTCTATATTTAAGGTATGAAAGCCCCCACCACGGTATCGGTTCAAGAAACCTATCAAAACATAAGGAATATGATTGCCTCCAAGGAATTTATTGGTGGCGAAAAGGATTGGCTACGAAACGTTGTTCCAAAAACTTAAGGTAGACCAAAAAACAGTAAGGAAAGCTTTAAAAATACTACAGGCCGATAGGTTGATAATAGAGGTGCCCGATGAAGGTTTAGTAGTTAGAGATTTTTAATTGTAGAATTGCTTTGGAAACGATAGCTATAAAACAGTTTACACTTAGCGGTTCTCAAGTGAGAATGGATGATTTACGTAACCTTTTGGTACCTTTTGAAAAGGGACCGCTAAGTGCTAAGGTTTTTCAAAAAATAGATTTTCACTTCCACGATATTATTCTGGCAAACTGTGGTAACCAATGTGCTTATCAACTCTTTGATAAAGGTAATCTGTGGTTGTGTATGCAGGTTATTGGACTTAAAAGATTGCTGAAGGAAATTCTACAAGAGCATTTAGATATGGTATCCGAAATTCACAGTAGAGATGCGGAAAGAGCAGTATTGTTGATGCGAAACCATTTAGAAAATTCCAAGCAGGTATTTCTATCCTAAGATACGCCTTCCTTAACTTTAGGCTTTTTACTCGCTAAATAAACACCCAATAATACCAAGCAGGCAGCAATAATTTTAACTGTCGTTAAACGATCCTGCCCAGTACCGATAGCATAGCTAATACCTATCAATGGCTGTACGTAGACAAAAGCACTTAATGTAGACGCTTTTAATTGAGTTAGCGCGAAGATGTTAAAAAGGTAGGTGCAGAACGTTGTGCCAACAATCACGAATGCAATTCGCCATAAGGCGTCAAAAGGGAGTTCGCTCCATGCTATTTCTGTAAATTCTTGATAACCGAAAGGCAGGCAGATGAGGATGCCCAAAGTAAACAACCATTTCATAAATGTAAATGGGTGGTATTTAGCAATTAATGTTTTTGCTACGATTAAATAAGAACCATAAAAAACCGAATTACACAAAATCAGAAAATTGCCTAACGGTATATTAGGTGCGTCTTGTCTTATTTCGGAGCCAAAAAGAATAAGCCCCAAAGCACCTATAAGTCCTATTCCTATCCCTAAAACCTTGCGCCCTACAATCTTTTCCTTTATTACGATTGCAGATAAAATTAACACGATAATGGGTGTTGTTGTAATAAGTACAGCGCTATTTATAGGAGTGGAAAGTGATAATCCCTTAAAGAAAACGAGCATATTAAAACCCATTCCCAATACCGCACATAGACCCATGCGGAGGTAATCTTTTTTATCTATTTTTTCTTTAGGTCCCCAAAAAGAAATCAACCAAAATAATAAAGCAGCTCCTAGAACCCTAAGAATTATGAAGCCTAAAGGTTGCACATAGGTAGGCATAACCTCCTTTGCAATGGTATGGTTTACGCCGTAAATAGTAGTTGCGCCTATGGCCGCAAAAATAGCTAGGGTTCTTTTGTTCACGAATGAATGGCTTCTTTTGCCGTGGCAGTGGTTTTTTTACTATTTCCTATGAAGATTGATTCGCCAAAGAGAATAACGGGTCTTTTTAAAAAGGTATAGTGCTCTAGGATAAGATTTTTATAATCTTCTTCTCCTAAGGTTTGTTCATGAAGTCCACGTTGTCTAAAAAGCATCGCCCTTTTGCTGAATAGGGATAGATAATTGTCCGTTAATTCACGCATTTCTTGCAGTTGTGCTGGAGTGATGGGTTCTGTTTTAATATCCTGTAGTGTAAATCCTTCTAAAGGTTGTAATTCTTTTAGAATACGTTGGCAGGTAGAGCAAGTACTGAGGTGGTATATTTTTTTCATTTTAATCTTTAAAATATCAACCTTACAAAGAAACTTAAATATCATTAAATGTGCTATTTTTAGCATTCATTTAAATTGATATCCCTTGAAGAACGAGCTGGAAATTACCTTACAAAACAGAAAAAATCTAATAGCAATCTTAGAGAATACCTCTAAAGAGAACCTTTTAAAAATACCAGAAGGATTTAGCAACAACATCTGGTGGAACATTGCCCATGTCGTGGTGACACAGCAAATATTGGTGTATAAATTTAGTGGTGCAGCTATGCTGGTGCCAACGAATCTTGTGGAAAAATTTATGAAAGGTACCGTGCCAGATGGTACAGCCACAGACACTGAAATAAAACAGATTTCAGAAGTGTTGGTGTCAACGATAGAACAAACGCAGGAAGACTATGACGCTGGGCTTTTCAAGAATTTTAAACCGTACACCACAAGCGCAAAGGTAACTTTGAGCAATGTACAGGATGCAATCAGTTTTAATAATTTTCATGAAGGCATACACCTAGGGTCTATTTTTGCCCTAAGAAAAATGATATAAAATTATTTTTGTTTTGGGCTGTGTACCAAATATCTTTTAAGTTCCTTGTAAGAGATAGTGAGCACTATTGGGCCATCTGCATACGAGGCTACTTCGTATTGTTCATAAAATAATTGAACACCCTGTTCTGTATAGCCAACATTTTCTGGTAAATAAAAGCTACCCGTTTCAAACATAAACCCCGTGCTATTTATGTCGTATTGGGAAGGAATCTCTTCTTGGATTCTAAATTTTGATTCTGCAAACTCCTCAAAATCGGACTTGTTTTTAAATAGGTCTTCTGTATCCAATTCAATGCTTTTTTGCTTGTTAAAATTTAAATAGTGGGTCGTGTTATATCCATGGGCTCCTCCCGTAAATAAATAGGAATCTAGTTTTAAGGTAATTATTTCGTCATCCTCATAAGAAACTGCTGTGTTAACAGTCGCTTCCCAAGGTGTAGCTTCTTCAGAAAATTGGTTTTTTAAATCCGTATACCCTTTTGTAAAGGATATGATGGCACTTTCAATATCGGTAGCATCATTCTCTTCATTAAAGTTGAGTAGGTAAATTACTTCTTCCTTTAAGGCGTTATTAACGACCTTGTCAACCTTCGCATTGCCCAGCGCTTTTGGAACAGTAATTTCAACTAGGGGACAATCAGTACATTCATTACCAAAATAGGTAAGGGGTTCAAACGTAATTTTATTATCTTTTTTACATCCAAATGAAATGAGTACGAGGAGAAAACAAACAGTGCGGATTTTCATAAGACATTTTATATCAGACAAAAATACAGCTTCATTGTATTCTCCAAAAGATAACGATACATTTATAGTAATAATAAGAGATTATGAGCGATAAGAAACTAAGATTCAATAGTAAAACCATACATGGAGGCCAACAACCCGACATCGCTTACGGTGCCGTTATGACTCCTATTTATCAAACTTCTACCTACGCACAAACAACACCTGGAGGGCATATGGGATATGCATATTCCAGAAGTGCTAATCCTACCCGAACCGCTTTGGAAAATTCTTTGGCGAGTATAGAGAATGGGAAATATGGCATGGCCTTTGGCAGTGGTTTGGCAGCTATAGATGCCGTTATCAAACTATTGGCTCCAGGCGATGAAGTGATTTGCACAAATGATTTGTATGGAGGAAGTTATCGTTTGTTTAAGCAGATTTTTGAGAAGTTCGGGATTGTATTTCATTTTGTAGGGATGGATTCTGTGGATAAAATAACCGAATACCTTACCTCAAGAACAAAACTTATCTGGGTAGAAACGCCAACCAATCCAATGATGAACATCATAGATATTAAAGCGGTATCAAAACTGGCAAAGAAGCATCATATTCTCATGGCGGTAGATAATACCTTTGCTACCCCTTATTTGCAGACCCCCTTAGATTTGGGCGCGGATATCGTAATGCATTCCGCGACCAAATACCTAGGCGGCCACTCCGATGTTGTGGTAGGCGCATTAGTGGTAAAGGATAAAGAATTGGCAGACAAACTTTATTTCATACAGAATGCGAGCGGAGCAGTTTGCGGCCCTATGGATAGCTTTTTGGTACTACGCGGAATAAAAACTTTACATGTGCGTATGCAAAGGCATTGTGAGAACGGTAGGGCTATTGCAGAATACTTAGCCCATCATTCTAAGATAGAGAAGGTCTATTGGCCAGGATTTGAGCATCATCCAAACCATGCTATTGCCAAAAGTCAAATGAAGGATTTTGGCGGTATGATTTCCTTTGTCTGTAAAGGAAGTAGCTACGCCGATGCCGTAGCTATTGTTGAAAAACTAAAGGTATTTACACTAGCAGAATCCTTAGGCGGAGTAGAAAGTTTAGCCGGCCACCCGGCCAGTATGACCCACGGAAGTATTCCAAAAGCCGAACGTGAAAAAATCGGAGTGGTAGATGCCTTAATTAGACTTAGTGTTGGTATAGAAGACGAGATGGATTTAATTGATGATTTAAAACAGGCTATCGGCTAATTAAAGGTAGTCTATAGAGAATTGCCGTGTTTAAAGCGTTTTTCTATTTGATATACGTTAAGCCTAGGGTTCTAAATCCGTAAAATTTACCAATTTGTAAAATAATCAGCGTATAAATTATAATAATACCATAATTTTGCCGATATAATTAGAATTCACCAACATCAACAGATATCAAATAGTTTTATGGAAGCAAAAATAAAAGTATTTATGGATGAGGTAAGGACCAGAAACGGTCACGAGCCTGAGTTCATACAAGCGGTGCAGGAAGTTGCAGAAACGGTAATACCCTATATCGCCAAAAATGAAATATATAACGGGAAGAATATTCTTCTTAGAATGGTAGAGCCAGAACGGCTTATTTCTTTTAGGGTAGCCTGGGTAGATGATAACGGGGAGATTCATGTAAACCGTGGATACCGTATTCAAATGAACTCTGCCATAGGCCCTTATAAAGGTGGACTTCGCTTTCATCCTACGGTTAATGCAAGTATTTTAAAGTTTTTAGCATTTGAGCAAGTGTTCAAAAACAGTTTAACGACACTCCCTATGGGCGGTGGTAAAGGAGGGTCGGATTTTGACCCTAAGGGAAAATCGGATGATGAGGTAATGCGTTTTTGCCATGCCTTTATGTTAGAACTGAATAGACATATTGGACCAAACACAGATGTTCCCGCAGGAGATATAGGCGTAGGAGCTAGGGAAATCGGTTTCCTTTTTGGAATGTATAAAAAGATTAGAAACGAGTTTACCGGAGTACTTACCGGTAAGGGTCGTTCTTGGGGTGGTTCTCTAATTCGCCCAGAGGCTACTGGTTACGGTACTGTTTATTTTGCCCAAAGTATGATGCAGACCAATGGTATGGACTTTAAGGATAAAAATGTTACGATATCCGGGTCTGGTAACGTAGCGCAATTTGCAGCGGAGAAAGCATTACATCTTGGAGCCAAAATATTGACCTTGTCAGATTCTCAAGGTTATATTTTTGATAAGGACGGCATTGATGAGGAGAAGTTAGCGTATGTGATGGATTTAAAGAACAATAAACGTGGACGTATTTCAGAATATGCGGATACGTATAGTTCAGCTACCTTCCATAAAGGCGGAACGCCTTGGGATGTACCATGTGATATTGCTTTACCATGTGCCACCCAAAACGAATTGGATGGAGAGCATGCGAAAGTATTAATCAAAAATGGATGTATATGTGTTGCAGAGGGTGCCAATATGCCTTCTACACCAGAAGCTATTCACGAATTTCATGAAGCTAAAATTCTTTTTGCTCCAGGAAAAGCTTCCAATGCAGGTGGTGTAGCCACTTCTGGGCTGGAGATGTCACAAAACTCACTACGTATAAGCTGGACTCGTCAAGAAGTAGATGAGCGATTACGTAAGATTATGGAAGATATCCACAATTCCTGCATCGAGTACGGAAGGGATGAAGAAGGGTATTGTAATTACGTAAAAGGTGCAAATATCGCTGGGTTTGTTAAGGTTGCAGATGCAATGTTGGCGCAAGGCGTTATCTAATACATAAATAAGTAATAGTATAATCTGCAAGGGCTCCTAGCCTTTGCAGATTTTTTGTTTATCCACTATCCTATTAAGTATCTTTGAGCGGAATTATTCCTCCTATATTTGTATTTGCAAAAAATAGCTGCTCAAAATGCAAGTGACCACCAAAGCCATTGTTCTTACTTCATTAAAATATGGTGATACGAGCCTTATTGCTAAGGCTTTTACGGTGTCAGACGGACTTAAATCCTACTTATTAAAAGGTGTTTTGTCAGCTAAGAAAGGAAAGCTAAAAACTGCTCATTTTCAGCCCTTAACCCAGTTAGAACTAGTAGCTAGTCATAGGAATAAAGGAACTTTAGAAAGTATACGGGAAGCAAAGGTTAGTTACCACTATCAAACCCTACATACGCAAGTTACAAAAAACGCCCTTACTATGTTTTTAGCTGAAATGTTGAGCAATGCTATTCATGAGGAGGAGGCGAATATACCCCTCTTTAATTATGTAGAAACAGCTTTGCAATGGTTGGATATGCATGATGATGTGGCCAATTTTCATTTGTATTTTTTAATGGTGTTAACCAAATATTTGGGTTTTTACCCAGAAACGAATAACCAAGATGCTAGTTATTTTGATTTATTGGAGGGCGAGTTTATTCTAAGACCTTCCTTGAACCCTAACATCAGTGGTCAAAACCTTGTCTTTTTTAAGAAAATTTTAGGCACAAATTTTGATGAGTTACATACTATAAAAATGAGAAAAAATGACCGTCAAGAGTTACTGAAATCTATTGTCCTATACTTTGAGTTACATTTACAAGGATTCAGAAAACCCAAGTCACTCGCTATTTTAAACGAAGTTTTTAATTAGAATGTCCAAACGTATTTTCTTTTGCTTTATTCTTTTTGCCGTGGTCGTAAGATCGCAGCAGGTAGGGGTTATAGATGCCGATACGGGGGACGCCATTTCTAATGTAGCTATTTACAACTCCGATAAGTCTAAAGTTGCACTTACCGATTTTGATGGTCTTTTTGATATAGCTATATTCTCAAAAAATGAACGTATTTCAATAAAGCATCTTAGTTATGAGTTGCTTAAAACCTCTAAATCTCAAATTCTTAAACAAGGAAACAAGGCATTCTTGATAATGAAGCCTGAGCAATTGGACGAAGTGGTCATGTCCGTATCTAAATGGGAGCAGCAGAAGAAAGACATCCCTAACAAAATTGTATCAATAGCCGCTAGAGATATTGCTTTTACTACGCCGCAAACCTCTGCAGATTTATTACAAAATAGCGGAAAAATATTTGTTCAAAAAAGCCAATTAGGCGGTGGAAGCCCTATGATTAGGGGGTTTTCAACCAACAGGCTAGTGCTTTCTGTAGATGGGGTGCGGATGAACAATGCAATTTTTAGAGGAGGTAACTTACAGAATGTCATTTCTATAGACCCCTTTGTAATAAAGAATACCGAAATTATTTTTGGCCCCGGATCTGTTATTTACGGCAGTGATGCCATCGGTGGTGTTATGAATTTTTATACCACAACACCTGTATTGAGTGATGACGACAGTCTTAGGGTTTATGGAGGAGCTAACTACAGGTTTTCATCGGCCAGTTCGGAAAATACGATAAACGCTAAGGTAGGCTTAGGAAAAAAGAAATGGGGTGCTTTAACCAGTCTTACCTATAATAGCTTTCAGGATTTAGTAATGGGTAGCTACGGCCCAGATTCATACCTAAGGAATTCGTTTGTTCAAACGGCTAATGGCACAGATGAATTAGTTGTTAACGAAAACCCTAAAAAACAGGTTTCCACCGGATACAACCAAGTAAATTTTATGCAAAAAGTGCGGTTTAGACCAAACTCCGAATGGGATGTGCGCTCAGGTATCTTTTATTCAGAAACTACTGATTATTCTCGTTATGATAGGTTGATAAGGCCAACCAGCGACAGTCAAGGTCTTCGTTCAGCTGAGTGGTTTTACGGTCCACAAAAATGGTTTATGGGGAATGTGCAGGTAAATAAAAAGGGGAATGGTAAGTTATACGACGGATTAAAAGTAACGACGGCCTATCAACGTTTTGAGGAAAGCAGGAATAATAGGAATTTTCAAGATGTTACTTTGAACAGCACCAAGGAAAAAGTGGACGCTTTTAACTTTAATGTAGACTTGGAGAATAGAAAAATAGGAGACTTCAGATTGTATTACGGGGGAGAATATATTTTTAATAAAGTACACTCCAATGGTGAAAACAGGAATATAATCACGCTTGAAACTGTTGATGCGCCTACACGGTATCCCAACGGTTCCTCTTGGCAAAGTTTAGCTGGCTATGTAAATAGCGAATATAGGACAAAGCCTAATTTTACCTTGATGTCCGGTTTGCGGTACAGCCATGTATGGATAGATGCTATTTTTGACCAAACTTTTTATTCATTTCCGTTCGATGATGCTAATTTAAGTACCGGTGCGCTAACGGGTAGTATAGGTTTTAGTTGGTTTCCAAAGGCAGATTTACAGGTTACTTTTAATGGGTCTACAGGGTTTAGGGCACCCAATATAGATGATATAGGAAAGGTATTCGATTCCGAGCCAGGGGCTATCGTTGTGCCTAATCCAGATTTAGAACCCGAATATGCATACAATGTAGAGTTGGGGATACAAAAGAATTTTGGAGATAAGCTGGTATTGAAAGGTGCTACGTATTATACCTATCTGGTAGATGCACTGGTGCGACGAGATTTTTCTTTTAATGGAAATTCTGAACTAGTCTATCAAGGCGAGTTGAGCAATGTACAGGCCATTCAAAATGCAGCTAAGGCTTATGTATATGGTTTTGAGTTTGGATTGGATGCTTTTCTCTCAGATCATTGGTCCCTATCGTCGAATCTTACAATAACGGAAGGTATTGAGGAGGATTCCGACGGTACCGATACTCCGGCAAGGCACGCTGCGCCAACTTTCGGCGATTTTCATATCATATGGAAAAACCAAAAATTGAGGACTAGTGTGTTTTTGAATTATAACGGTGAACTAGCTTTTAGTGACCTTGCAGTGTCCGAAAGGTCCAAGAATTTTATATACGCATCTGACAAGAACGGTAATCCATATTCACCGTCATGGTACACCCTAAACTTTAGATCTCAGTATACCTTAAGCCCTAGGGTAGTTGCATCTCTAAATTTAGAAAATTTTACCAATCAGCGGTACCGCAGCTACTCTTCAGGTATTGCTGCACCAGGCACTAACCTTATTTTAGGCGTCGCATATAAGTTTTAAATAAAAAGACCCGATTTTATCGGGCCTTTAAAATTGTATGTTTTGGTTGAGGATTAGTTTTTAACCGCGTCCTTTACTTCTTTCGCTTTATCGGTAACCTTGTTGGCTGCATCATTAGCTGCATCTTTTACATCGGCACCAGTTTCTTTTGCTTTGTTCACGGCATCTGTTCCTACTTCTTTAGCACCATCAATAGCCTCTGAACCGACCTCTTTAGCTGAATCTACAGCCTCAGAAGTAGCTTCTACTGCGCTGTCTACTGCTTCACCAGCTGCATCCATGGCACCTTCACCTGCTTCTTTTAAATCTTCACCTGCTGCTTCTACAGCATCACCTGCTTGTTCTGCAGCATCCTTTGCCTTGTCCGCTGTTTCTCTACAAGAAACAAAAGAAACGCTCAAAGCTAACATAAGTACTGATCCTAAAATTACTTTTTTCATTTGTATTTATTTATTAGTGTTTATTTAAGTCGTAGTGATATACGCACTTAATCTATTTTTGGATGTTTACCTCAAGATTTCAAGGTTTGAATAGGTGTAAATGACTGACATGTAATATTTTATTAATAATAATAATTAGATTAAACGAGTTGTTACTCGCAGTACACGTAACTAAGAAGTACGTACTAGACGTCATTTGCTAGTATACTAGTAAATGTGTAGTCTTTAAAAAACTAGTACTATTTTGCGGTTGTCTTTACAGTTATCTCGTCTTGGAAAGAATCAAAAATGTATTTGATGTATTTTAAAGTCAATTATAAACTTTGGTAGAACTACCTTTTTTTTGTGTGGTTTTCTAGAAATTTTATTATTTCCATTATGTTGGTACTGCAAACAAAAGAAGATAGAAGCCAATAGTAAAAAGCTTGGTGTTCGATAAACACTGTTTCTTTTACAAAACTAAGATTTAGTGTGGTAGATTAATAATAAGGTCTGTTTAATGAGGTGAAAATTTGAGAACAGTGAACAGCTTTTGTTTTACCAATTCCAAATGTGCAATACTACGTGCTAATTTAGTAAATTTGCAACCTTAAATTAGTGACCTATAAGCCTTTCTTATGAAGTTTGCAGAGTATAAAGGATTGGATTTACCTAACGTTGCGGCCGAGGTATTGGCCTTTTGGAAATCCAACGCCATTTTTGATAAAAGTATTTCCACACGTGAGGGAAAGGAGAGTTATGTGTTTTTTGAAGGCCCTCCTTCGGCAAATGGTATGCCGGGTATACACCATGTTATGGCGCGCACCATTAAAGATATTTTTCCTCGGTACAAGACCATGAAGGGCTACCAGGTAAAGCGAAAGGCCGGTTGGGACACACATGGACTTCCTATAGAACTAGGTGTTGAAAAAGAACTAGGAATTACCAAAGAGGACATCGGCACTAAAATTTCTGTTGAGGAATACAATGCTGCTTGTAAAAAAGCAGTCATGCGCTATACAGATGTGTGGAATGCCATGACTGAACAAGTAGGGTATTGGGTAGATATGGAGGACCCTTACATTACCTACAAGTCCAAATATATGGAGTCCGTTTGGTGGTTGTTGAAACAGATTTACGATAAAGGACTTATATATAAAGGGTACACCATACAGCCGTATTCTCCTAAAGCAGGTACGGGTCTTAGTTCTCACGAGCTTAACCAGCCTGGAACCTACCAAGATGTTACGGATACAACTGTTACTGCTCAGTTTAAGGCGGTAGAAGAAACCCTTCCCGATTTTTTACAGAACGAGGGAACTATTTATTTCCTAGCTTGGACGACCACACCTTGGACCTTACCCTCGAATACGGCACTTACGGTAGGTTCTAAAATAGATTATGTTTTAGCAGAGACATATAACCAATATACCTTTGAACCCATGAACGCTATTCTTGCCAAAAACTTGGTGGGGAAACAATTTTTAGGAAAATTTTTTGAGGTGGATGAGAAATCTGGGTTACTGGATTATGTTGGTGGTGATAAGAAAATTCCGTTCTACCTCGTTAAGGAATTTAGAGGGGAAGAGCTTATAAATATAAGATACGAACAACTTATAGATTATGTATTGCCCTATGAAAATGCGGAGAATGCTTTTAGGGTAATTGCAGGAGATTTTGTAACCACTGAAGACGGTACAGGTATAGTTCATACAGCACCTACTTTTGGTGCGGATGATGCTTTCGTAGCCAAACAAGCGGTACCAGAAATACCGCCGATGTTGGTCTTAGACGAAAATGGGAATACTGTTCCTTTGGTGGATTTACAAGGAAAGTTTAGACCTGAGTTGAAGGAATTTGGCGGTAAGTACGTTAAGAACGAGTACTATGAAGATGGCGAAGCACCAGAGCGGTCAATAGATGTTGAAATTGCTATTAAGTTAAAAGAAGAAAACAAAGCCTTTAAGGTAGAGAAGTATGTGCACAGTTATCCAAACTGCTGGCGTACGGATAAGCCTATCCTATATTATCCTTTAGATTCTTGGTTTATAAAGGTAACCGATGTTAAGGACCGTATGTTTGAGTTGAATGAAACCATTAACTGGAAGCCAAAATCTACTGGTGAAGGTAGGTTTGGTAATTGGTTAGCGAATGCAAACGATTGGAACTTATCTAGATCTAGATATTGGGGAATACCTTTGCCTATTTGGAGGACCGAGGACGGTACGGAGCAAATTATGATTGGTTCTGTGGCGGAGTTAAAAGCAGAGATGCAAAAAGCAGTTGCTGCAGGAGTTTTGGAAAAAGATATTTTTGCAGAATTTGTAGTGGGTGATATGTCTGAGGACAACTATGATAAAATTGACCTGCATAAAAATATAGTAGATCAGATTACCTTGGTATCCCCATCAGGGAAAGCAATGAAACGAGAGGCCGATTTAATCGATGTCTGGTTCGATAGTGGCTCTATGCCCTACGCACAATGGCACTATCCTTTTGAGAATAAGGACCTAATTGACAAAGGAGAATCCTTTCCAGCAGATTTTATTGCTGAAGGTGTTGATCAGACCCGTGGTTGGTTTTATACCCTACATGCTATAGGTACGATGGTATTTGATTCTGTTGCTTATAAAAATGTAGTTTCTAACGGACTTGTTTTGGATAAGGAAGGCAAAAAAATGTCTAAACGTTTAGGGAATGCAGCTGATCCTTTTGAAACTATGAATCAGCACGGGGCGGATGCCACACGTTGGTATATGATTAGTAACGCCAATCCTTGGGACAACTTAAAATTTGATACGGAGGGTATTGTTGAAGTCAAGCGGAAATTTTTCGGTACGCTGTACAATACCTACTCATTTTTTGCACTATACGCTAATATAGATTCCTTTGCATTTAGTGAAGAAAAGGTTCCTGTTAGTGAGCGGACGGAGATAGATCGATGGGTTTTGTCAGCATTGAATTCTTTAATACAGGAAGTAGATGAGGCTTATGGAGATTATGAACCTACTCGCGCTACCAGGGCAATTTCCAATTTTGTACAGGAAAACTTAAGTAATTGGTATGTTCGGTTGTGCAGAAGACGTTTCTGGAAGGGTGAGTACGAAAAGGATAAGATAGCTGCCTATCAAACACTATACACTTGCTTGGTAACGGTAGCGAAATTATCTGCTCCTGTAGCCCCGTTCTTTATGGATCAGTTGTATCGAGATTTGATAGCTACCACAAAAGCTGAACCCTTTGAGAGCGTGCATTTGGCAGATTTCCCAGTAGCGGATATAAGCTTGATTGATAAGGGTCTTGAAGCCAAGATGAACAAGGCGCAAATCATCTCATCCTTAGTCCTTTCAATCCGTCAAAAAGAGAAAATAAAGGTAAGACAGCCTTTGCAAAAGATAATGATTCCGGTTTTGGATGAACAGGATAGAATAGATATTCTTGCAGTTTCAGATCTTATAAAATCAGAGGTAAACGTTAAGGAAATTCAATTGTTGGATGATGCATCTGGTGTTTTGGTAAAACGAATCAAACCTAATTTTAAGACTTTAGGGCCCAAATATGGGAAAGATATGAAGGTGGTCGCAGCTGCGGTAAACTCATTTACACAGGAAGATATTCAAAAAATTGAACAGGAGGGCGAAATATCCATCCAGATAGAAAATAAAAGTAGTATTTTACAGTTACAGGATGTAGAAATAAGCTCGCAGGATATTGAAGGCTGGCTTGTAGCAAGTTCAGGTAAAATAACAGTAGCGCTAGATATTACGATAAACGAAGATCTTAGAAAAGAAGGTATAGCTAGGGAGCTCGTAAATAGGATTCAGAACCTACGAAAGGAGTCCGGTTTTGAGGTAACCGATAAAATTGTTATTAATTTACAGAAAGATGGTTTTGTAGAACAAGCCGTGGCGAGTAATTTAGCATATATTAAAACGGAAACACTTACTGCAGAACTTAATCTGCAGGATAGTGTAGAAAATGGCACTGAAGTTGCTTTTGATGAAGTGAACACTAAATTGTTTATTGTAAAATATTAATAAATGGCACAAGATTTAAATATTAGATATGCGGATAAGGATTTGGCAGAGTTCAAAATCCTTATCGAAGAAAAGATAGTAAAGGCGAACAGGCATTTAGAATTGCTCAAAAGTTCGTACATGAACGATGGCAATAATGGCACCGATGATACGTCTCCTACGTTTAAGGCTTTTGAAGAAGGTTCGGAAACCATGAGCAAAGAAGCGAATACACAATTGGCCATACGTCAGGAAAAATTTATAAGGGATTTGAAAAATGCCTTGTTACGCATAAAGAACAAGACCTACGGCGTTTGTCGGGTAACGGGTAAGCTTATCAACAAAGAGCGCTTAAAGCTTGTTCCGCACGCTACCTTGAGTATAGAAGCAAAAAACATGCAATCTTAACTAAAACGCCTTTCGGGGCGTTTTTTAATTATAGGTATTGAAAGTATTTACGTTTGTTCTACTGTGTTTTATGGGTTCATTTGTTTTGGCCCAGAAAGAGCTAAAAAGAACGATTAAAGCATCGCCCATTACGCTCCTACAGATTGATGCAGCAAATTGCTTTGAGGTAATGTTAGAAACGGGAAATACCGATGAGATAGTAATAGAAGCTAGATTGGAGGGTGAATACACCAAAGACCTTGAGATAGCCGTTAACCAAGACGGCGGCACTTTGGGTGTAGAAGCTGGTTTTAGCGCAAATTTTGTTAACCCTAATGACAAACTTAGTGCCCATAAAGTAGTTTCTATAGCCTTACATGTATTTTTGCCTAAGTGGAAAAACGTTCAGGTATACGGTACCAATACTAGGGTTATAGCTACGGGAAGCTTTTCCGATTTAAGTATTATTTTGGCAGACGGGAACTGTGAGTTGAACCAGGTTTCCCAAAACGTTACCGTTAAGACACAGAGTGGAAACATTGTTTTAAAGGCCAAAACAGGTAGTGTAGCTGCGTCAAGTAAATATGGGCTGGTGAGTCCTGTTGTTCTAACTCCTGGTATAAACCATTATAATTTATCTACGGTGACGGGTAATATAGAATTAAAAAAACCCGAATAATATTTCTATTTTTGTTCCTTACTAAAATTTCATGAGTTTAAAAAAGTCCGTCCTGCTTATTTTATTGATTCTTGTTATAGATCAGTGGAGTAAAATTTATATTAAGACCCATTTTGTATTAGGAGAGTCTATTGATGTTTTTACTTGGTTCAAAATTCTCTTCATAGAAAATGAGGGTGCTGCATGGGGAGCAAAACTCAGTGATCTTTTACCGATTTCCGATAAAATAGGAAAGTTGGTACTCACAATTTTTAGACTGTTTGCTATTTGTGGCATCGGCTATTGGTTGTATGATGTAATTCTCAAAAAAACATCTAGGACATTAATAGTAGCCGTCTCGTTAATTTTTGCTGGAGCCCTAGGAAATATTATAGACTCTGTTTTTTATGGTATGATTTTTAATGAAAGTTATAATGAGCTAGCTACCTTGTTTTCAGACGAACCCTACGGTGGTTTTTTTTACGGAAAAGTGGTAGATATGCTTTATTTTCCAATGATAGATACTACTTGGCCCGATTGGGTGCCGTACCTAGGAGGTGGTAACTTTCGATTCTTTGAACCTGTTTTTAATATAGCAGATACGGCCATTAGTACGGGGGTAGGTATTTTATTGGTGTTCAATAAAAGGGCTTTTAAAGAAGATGAAGAGACAGAAGTCGTTGACGTGATAGAAAGTCAAGAGTCTCCAAAAGAATAAACTGTATTAGGGGTAACGCAGTAGTCTAATTTTACATCAGCGTTATGAATATCTGTGATTGTTTCTTCAGCCTCAAAAAAAGACAGTCCAACTTTTATAACGTTTTTACGGCACTGAGATAAAAAAGTATCGTAAAATCCTTTTCCATAGCCTACACGATACCCTTTCTTATCAAAGGCCAAAAGAGGAACAAAAACTACATCTATTTTATCTGGTGAAATGGGTATTCCGTCCAAAGGTTCGGGAACGCCCCAAGTACTAAGTGTAAATTTGGTATTATCCGTCAATAGAAAGTGTTGTAAATTGTTGGAATCGATTACTTTAGGAACTAATACGTGTTTGTCCTTGCCTTGTAAAATAGAGAGTATAGTGGAAGTGTCTATCTCTTTCTTTTCTATTATCGGTAAAAAAATATGGTAGTAATCGAATTGCCAAACAGGTAATGTTAAAAGTTTGTTTGCAATAGAAATGCTTTGGTCTGTGCCTTGGGCTTGGGTAAGTGAATTGCGTCTTAAAATGTACTTTGCGCGTAATACTTTCTTCAACATGGTTGGAGAACTAATTGTACTGAAACTGCTAGGGTTTTATTCCTTTCCTGCAACTGCAAAAAATACTTTAAAAAAAAGCATTAATATAAGATATGTACCTAATGTGATTATATAACTTTCCATATTCGAGGGTTTATTAACAAGCTAAAAATAAGTAAAATAATTATTAATTATCCTTGAAGTGTCGGTTTTTATCGATTAAATGCACAATTTTGATAAAAAATTAACAATTGAGCGAAAAGTGGCTCTAAACAAAAAGATATAAAATACTGAAAATCAATATATTGTGTTTTTGCCTATGATTATTGAAATTTTACTTCAACATGCAAAAATTAACAAATTGAATAAGAATAGAACATTTTTTGTGATTTAAGCAATTAATATGCAACAAAATCAGAAGATACTAATTAGAAATTACTCGATTTGACGATGGTTATTGATTGAGTCACATGTAATCAAGTAAGACTTTGGTGAAAATTAGGTTTTGTTGCGTTAAAATCGATAAAATAAGTCCTCATTTTATAAAAAGAAAGTAATTTGAGCTATATTCTTGAATCATCATTGTACATTTTTCAGTATGTCTCAAATTCCTATCGAAATTCAGTTAAAATCATTACCCACAGGCCCTGGCGTTTATCAATTTTATGATACAAACGATGTTATTTTGTATGTAGGGAAGGCAAAGAATTTGAAAAAACGGGTGACGTCCTATTTTACCAAAAATCACGAGTATGGGAAGACCCGGGTGATGGTGAAGAAAATAGACACAATAAAACATATCGTTGTGCCTACAGAGTCCGATGCGTTGCTGTTGGAGAATAATTTGATAAAGGAATACCGTCCTCGCTATAACGTGCTGCTAAAAGATGATAAGTCCTATCCTTGGATATGTTTGAAAAATGAACGTTTTCCAAGGCTTTTCCCAACAAGACGTCTTATTAAAGACGGTTCTGAATATTATGGTCCTTACACCAGTATGAAAACTGTTAGAACCCTACTGGATCTAATAAAAAGCGTTTATCCTTTGCGCACTTGTAAATACGACCTTTCTAGAGAGAAAATTGAGAGCGGAAAATATAAGGTGTGTTTGGAATATCACCTAGGAAACTGCAAAGGGCCTTGTGAAGACTTACAGTCTAATGAGGAGTATGATCGTCAGATAGCAGATATAAGGGATATCGTAAAGGGAAATTTTAAATCGTCCCTACTTTACTTTAAGGGGCAAATGAAACAACTGGCGGATGAGATGCGGTATGAGGAAGCCCAACAAATAAAAGAGAAAATAGATATTCTGGAGAACTATCAGGTCAAATCTACAGTGGTAAACCCAAAAATAAGTAATGTAGATGTGTTCTCCATAATTTCGGATGAGGCTTTCGCCTATGTGAATTTCCTTCAGCTTTCCCATGGTTCTATTGTTAGGTCACATACCATGGAGCTAAAAAAGAAATTATCGGAAAAGGATTCCGAATTATTGCAATTGGCTATAGTTGAAATAAGACAGCGCTTTAACTCACAGTCTAAAGAAATATATTTACCCTTTAGAGTTTCTGTGCCGCAGGGTCTTCTTGTTTCTATTCCTAAATTGGGCGATAAAAAGCGCATTCTGGAAATGTCTGAACGTAATGCGAAATTTTTTAGACAAGAACGTTTTAATCAAATTAGGATTATTGATCCAGACAGGCATACCAATAGGATTATGGGGCAAATGAAGAAAGATTTACGCCTTTCTTCTGAACCAAGGCATGTAGAGTGTTTTGATAATAGTAACATACAAGGGACACATCCAGTAGCCGCATGTGTTGTTTTTAGGGACGGTAAGCCATCCAAAAAGGAATATAGACATTACAATATAAAGACTGTAGTTGGTCCGGACGATTTTGCCTCTATGGAAGAGGTTGTTTTCAGAAGGTATAAACGCCTACTGGAAGAAGAAACCCCGCTACCCCAACTTATCGTGATAGACGGAGGCAAAGGGCAATTGTCATCTGCATTAAAGAGCTTGGATATGCTTGGCTTGCGAGGAAAGATAGCGATTATTGGTATTGCCAAACGACTGGAGGAAATCTACTTTCCAGAGGATCCTATCCCTTTATATTTGGATAAAAAGTCCGAAAGTTTAAAAATCATACAACAATTAAGAAATGAAGCTCACCGTTTTGGGATTACCCTCCATAGAAACAAGAGAAGTAAAAGTGCCATTAGTTCAGAATTGGAGGGAATTGATGGGGTAGGAGAAAAGACGGCAAAGGAACTTTTAAAACGATTTAAATCGGTCAAAAGAATAAAGGAAGCTACCATAGAAAACTTGAAAGAGGTGGTAGGAGATTCAAAAGCAAAGTTAATATATGGGTCTTTTAATAGAACATAATGGCAATAGACTTTCCATTGCAGTAAGGATGGTATGCATTGTTTTGCTATGCTTTGTAGGTGTGGTACAGGCACAGGATACTATTGAAACAGGCGACAAAAAAATTGGACTTGTCTTAAGTGGTGGGGGAGCAAAAGGCTTGGCTCATATTGGTGCGCTAAAAGTAATAGAGGAAGCTGGGGTAAAAATAGATTACATTGGTGGTACAAGTATGGGTGCGATTATTGGTGCATTGTACGCCTCTGGTTATACAGCAGACCAATTGGATTCTATTTTTAGGACGATAAATTTCAATAAACTTATCCAAGATAATCTTCCAAGGAGTGCCAAAACATTTTATGATAAGGAAGATTCTGAACGCTATGCCTTAACACTCCCCTTTGATGGGTTTAAGGTCTCTGTTCCTCCTGCATATTCCGGCGGACAGAATATTTATAACGAGTTGGTACGCATATTATATCATGTAAAGGATATAAAGGATTTTTCCAAACTGCCCATTCCATTTGTTTGTATTGCTACAGATATTGAAACAGGAAATGAAGTGATATTGAATTCCGGATACTTGCCCGAAGTAATTATGGCAAGTGGCACATTTCCTTCACTTTTTGAGCCAGTAATCTTAGACGGTAAAGTTCTTATTGATGGAGGTGTGGTCAATAATTACCCGGTAGAAAAGGTGAGGGCTATGGGGGCCGATATCATTATTGGTGTAGATGTACAGCATGGACTTTCCAATCGGGAATCGCTGCGCTCCGCAACAGAAATCCTGTTGCAGATAAACAATTATCAAACAGTAGCAGATATGGCAGAAAAATCTGCCGATACGGACATATATATAAAACCAAAAATTGAAGAATATTCGGTAATCGATTTTAACAAGGCAGATGAAATCATCAAGGCTGGAGAACTTGCAGCTATATCAAGGTATAATGAGTTACAGCAGTTGTCATCAACGGTCGGTAATTTAAAACCCGTCGTGAAACCATATAAAGAGACCGACTCTATTACCGTAAATAGACTTTTGATTCATGGTGATAATGTTCATACTAGAGGCTATGTTAAAGGGAAACTCCGCTTTAAATTAGGAAAACCTATTACGTTTAACAAACTAAAACAAGGAATGGGTAACCTTAGCGCAACAGGCAATTTTGAAACAAATCGTTATAAGTTGGTTTTTAATGGTGTCGAGGAGGATTTAATTTTGCGTTTAGATGAATCTTCTAACACTGCCTTTTTTAGGGTTGGGGCGCATTACGATGATCTCTATAAAAGTGCTGCAATTTTAAATTTCACCAAGAAAAATCTATTATTCAGGGATGATAGGGCATCTATAGATTTTATTCTTGGGGATAATTTAAGGTATAGTTTTGAGTATTATATAGACAAGGGCACCTATTGGAGTTTTGGAATCAATTCGCGATTCAACGATTTTGAGGCGGAAATAGATTTTGGTATTATTACCGAAAACTTTGACGTGCCTCTAGGTTTGAACGTGAACAGTATAAATTTAGACATAACAGATTTCACCAACCAGTTTTACATACAGACTGTTGTGCGGGAGGAATTTGCTTTTCAAATTGGGGCAGAGCATAAGTTTTTGAAGTACAGCACAAGAACTCTAGGTGCAATTTCCGAGACCAACCCATTACCAGGAGCTATTGTTCCTGTAAGGGATTCTAAAGGGAGAACATCTTTTGAAGAAAGTAATTTTTACAGTGCTTTTTCGGGATTAAAGTTAGACACTTATGATGATAAATATTTTCCAACTAGGGGATTGTTCTTTGACGGGGATTTTCATTATTACCTTTTCTCCTCAGACTTTAATGGAAATTTTAAGGATTTTTCCATCTCTAAGGCTAGAATGGGCGGTGCTTTTCCACTGTTCGATAATCTATCTTTGAACCTCGAGACTGAGGGTGGATTTAAGCTAGGAACATCTGGTGTAACTTCTTTTGATTTTGTCCTTGGGGGTTTTGGAACTAATTTAATCAATAATTTTATACCTTTTTATGGCTACGATTTTTTAAGTCTATCAGGAAACAGTTATGTAAAGGCATATGGAAGATTGGATTACGAATTTGCCCCAAAGCATCATTTTTTAGGGGCTGCAAACTTTGCCAATGTAGCCGATGATATTTTTAGGACAGGGGAATGGTTTACCGCTCCTAATTTTTCAGGGTACGGGCTGGGTTATGGTTGGGAATCTTTTTTTGGTCCTGTACAGCTTATTTACTCCTGGTCTCCTGAAGTAGATCGTTCCAATGTTTTTTTTAGTATTGGTTATTGGTTTTAACTATTTTTTAGTGCCCAATCAGTACTCGCAAAGTAGTAAAATAGCGCTATTTTTCTTAAGGAATTCATAATAATCCATTGGAATTGTAAATTAGTGTTAAGGTAAGCGTTAAAGTACGTTAAAGGCTGCTTTGGTTACTAATCTATGCGTTAATTTTGTTCAAGCGAGGGGTGGTTCCCTCACAACTTTAAGTATTGGTTTTTCATAATTTAAAGTTTGGTTGGTTATTTAGGAAAAGCCCGGTTTTTAAACCGGGCTTTTTTTTATACAATACTTTGGAATAAAATTTGTTTACATTATAGTTAAAGGTATATGTGATAGCTCACATATTTCTAACTTTAGTTTAACATGTAGATTATGAAGAGAGTTTTGATTCTTGTTTTTTTTATTTCTTGTTTTGGTGTAACGGGGCAGGAAATCGAATCTACTTTTGAACCTGGAGAGTGGCTTAAATTTAGACTGCATTATGCTTTTTTAAATGCGAGTTACGCCACGCTGCACGTAAAACAAGCTAAGATTGGCGATAGGTCGGTTTATCGTGTTGTTGGCCATGGCAAAACTACTGGGTTTGCAAGTTTTTTCTTTAAGGTAGATGACACTTATGAAAGTTATTTTGATAAGGAAGATGGTAGGCCATATAAATTTATAAGAAAAACAAATGAGGGCGGCTATACCAAGGATATGGAAATCAATTTTGATTATGAGAACGACAAAGCTGTTCTAAATGACAAAAAAAACGAGAAAAAGTTTAATTTTACGATACAGGACGGAATGCAGGATTTGGTTTCTGCTTTTTACTATTTACGAAATAATTATGAGGCAGAAGATCTCGTAAAAGGGCAGAGTATAGAATTAAAACTTTTATATGATGATGATGGTATTTTTAATTTTAAGCTAAAATATCTAGGCAAGGAAGTAATAAAAACCAAATATGGTAAGGTAGAATGTCTTAAGTTTAGACCTTTGGTGCAATCCGGTAGAGTTTTTAAAGAGGAGGAAAGTCTATCGCTATGGGTTTCTAACGATGCTAATAAGATTCCGGTTAGAATTAAGGCAGATTTGGCTGTGGGAGCTATAAAAGCAGATTTGGACGGCTATAATGGTCTTAAGCATCAGTTTAAAATAATAATGGATTAATTAAAATGGAGGATAAAGAGCGGATTCGTTCCCAAATTGAAAAGCTTGAGGATAAATATAAGGATTCAGGTCAGGATTTAAGCTCTTATCTAGATGGTCTGCTATACCAGCGCTATCTTACCTATTGGGATTATATTCATTTAGATACCTTATTAAGCCTTCAGGTACCAAAAACTCATTTCCCAGATGAGGAGATTTTCATCATGTACCACCAGATTACGGAGCTTTATTTCAAACTTATTCTTCACGAACAGAAGCAATTGGTAGATGATAAATCTCAAAAACTGGCTTTTTTTATTGAGAAGGTAAGGCGCATCAATAGTTATTATACAGCCCTTATTTCCTCTTTTGGTATTATGATAAAAGGAATGGAAAGGGAGCAGTTCTTACAATATAGAATGGCCTTGTTGCCGGCAAGTGGATTTCAGTCTGCCCAATACAGAATGATAGAGATTTACGCAACGGCAATGGAACATTTGGTGCATCATACTAAGCGAGATTCTTTTTCTTCAAAAAACACCATAGAAGAACTTTACGAAAACATCTACTGGAAAAAAGGGGCTACGGATGTTGCCACAGGAGAGAAAACCTTAACCTTAAAGCAGTTTGAGTATAGATATACACCAAGGTTAATACGTATTGCTAGGCAGATGGAGGACTCCAATATTTATTATAAGTATTTGGCCTTACCTAAAATTCATCGCGATAACAATGAGCTTATCGAATCTTTAAAAGCGATGGATTTGAATGCCAATGTGAACTGGCCTTTAATGCATATGGGTTCTGCACATAGATATCTAGGTAAAGAAGGAAGTAGTATTGATGCTACAGGAGGCACTAATTGGAAGGAATATTTGCCTCCAAGTTTTCAGAAAGTGATATTTTTTCCAAAAATATATTCAAAACAAGAGACGAACGATTGGGGTAAACAGTGGGTAGACCATATCTTTAACCCTGAAAAAAGTAAATAGAAGGAATGCAGAAATATTGGGGCGCATTGTTGGCACTTGCAGTGCTTTTTTCGTGTAAAACGGAACAAAAACAAGATACAGAAGAAATTACACAGCTACCTGCAATAGAAAAACCAGTTTCTAAATCGTTTGGTTTTGATTTAAAGCAATTTGCCGTAATCCGTGATACAATCAAAAGAGGTGATAGTTTTGGGAAATTAATGATAGACCACAAAGTAGACTACCCCAAAATTGTTAAAGTAGCCGAAGAGTTCAAAGATACATTTGATGTAAAACGAATAAAAATAGGGAAGCCATACGTAATCTTGAAGTCAAAGGATACTGCCCAGACCACTCAGTTTTTCATATATGAAAACGATAGAATTAATTATACGGTAGTAGATTTACGAGACACAGTACAAGCCTATACCAGTAGAAAAAAAATTAAATACGTGCAGCGAGAAGTTGCAGGTATTATTGCGAACAACCTTTCCGAATCTTTGGATACACTTGGGGTAGATTACGCAGTAACCATAGCACTATCTGAAATTTATGCTTGGACAATAGATTTTTTTAAACTCGAAAAAGGGGATAAGTTTAAGATATTATATAAAGAGCGGTACATAAACGATAGTATTTATGCCGGTTTTGAACCTATTGAAGCGGCCTATTTTGAACACAAGGGGAAACCTATTTATGCCTTTGCCTATGAGACTGACTCCCTAAAACAGATTACGGATTATTTTGATCAAGAAGCGAATAATCTGCGGAGTACGTTTTTAATAGCACCTATAAAATTCGGTTATAGGGTATCGTCAAGATATAACTTAAAAAGGCGTATCGCCTACTACGGCTATAAGATTAGACCCCATAAAGGAACAGATTACGCCGCAGCTATTGGAACCCCAATTGTTGCAACCGCAGACGGTACTGTTAGCGAGTCTACCAGACGAGGAGGTAACGGTAGGTATGTAAAAATAAAGCATAACGGCACCTATAGCACCCAGTATCTGCACATGAAAAAGCAAAAAGTAAAAAAAGGAGAATACGTACGCCAAGGTGATGTTATTGGTTGGGTAGGAATGACAGGAAATACCGGAGGGCCACATGTATGTTATCGGTTTTGGAAAAATGGCGCACAAGTAGATCCGTTGCGTGAAAAATTACCTACTGCAGAACCTATCCCAGATTCCATCAGAGGGACTTATATGGCGTATATTGACCCTTTGAAGACACAACTAGATTGTATAGAATATACGGTCTTGGAAAATGAAGAAGACGATTTATTAACACTGAACGAATAATATGTCCTTACCTAAAATTGACCCGACCACTACAAAAGCTTGGGCCAAATTAACAGCCCATTATAGCAACACAAAAACAGAGGAACTTAAGCATTACTTTCGTAACGATTCAGATAGGGCATCGAAATTTAAGCTAAAATGGGACGGTTTTTTATTTGATTATTCTAAAAATCGTATTTCGGAAGAAACAATGTCATTATTATTGGAGCTTGCAGATGAAGTAAAATTAAAAGAAGCTATTACTGCTTGTTTTGAGGGTAAAGTTATAAACCAGACAGAAGGTAGGCCGGTATTGCATACTGCATTAAGGGCGAAAAAAGACGACATAGTAAAGGTCGATGGTGTAAATGTAGTCCCAGAAGTATATGAAGTAAAGCAAAATATTAAGACGTTTACGGATGCTGTCATCAATGGCAGTAAGAAAGGATTTACTGGCCAAGCGTTTACAGATGTTGTAAATATAGGAATTGGTGGATCCGACCTTGGCCCTGCCATGGTAATCGAAGCTTTAACCTTTTATAAAAACCACCTTAAAGTTCATTTTGTAAGTAACGTAGATGGCGACCACGTAAACGAGGTGCTAAAAGAACTAAACCCCGAAACAACCTTGTTCGTAGTCGTTTCTAAAACATTTACCACCCAAGAGACCTTAAGTAACGCAACTACGATTAAAAAGTGGTTTTTAAAGTATGCTTCACAAGAAGATATAGCTAAACATTTCGCTGCGGTATCTACGAATACGGAGAAAATAAATGAATTTGGAATTTCGGCGGAGAACGTTTTTCCCATGTGGGATTGGGTTGGAGGGCGATTCTCCTTATGGAGTGCGGTAGGTCTTTCTATAGCATTAGCAGTTGGCTATGAAAATTTTGACAACCTTTTAAAGGGTGCCAACGATATGGACACTCATTTTAAGGAAGCGGACTTTTCTAAAAATATGCCCGTAATCATGGCGCTTATAAGTGTTTGGTATAATAATTTTTATGGTGCTGAGACAGAGGCTATCATACCTTACGCTCAGTATTTAAGTCGATTTTCTGCTTATTTACAACAGGGGATTATGGAGAGTAACGGAAAAAGTGTAGATAGGAATGGCAACAGAACCACCTACGAAACTGGAACTATAATTTGGGGAGAACCTGGCACGAATTCACAACATGCGTTTTTTCAGTTGATACACCAAGGCACGAAACTAATCCCTACAGATTTTATTGGATTTAAACATTCTTTGTATGGGGATACCAATCATCATAATAAGTTGATGGCCAATTTCTTTGCACAGACCGAAGCATTGATGAACGGGAAGACCAAAGACGAAGTAATATCGGAGCTAAAAGCTAAAGGACACTCTAAAGAAGAAATAGAAGCGTTAGCAGCGTATAAGGTTTTTGAGGGAAATAATCCTACCAATACCTTTTTGATAGATAAACTTACACCCACCTCTCTTGGTTCTTTGATTGCCCTTTATGAGCATAAAATTTTTGTTCAGGGAATTGTTTGGAATATATTTAGCTATGATCAATGGGGTGTAGAGCTAGGAAAACAATTAGCTGGAACTATTTTAAAGGATATCGATGGTTCGGATATTGCTGATCATGATGGTTCTACACTGCAGCTTCTTCAATATTTTAAGAGTTAATTCAGCTTGTTTGTAGTTTTTTAAGATTTCTTGATAACTTCTTCGTTTTCAGGGTGTCTTTAGTGTTTTTTAACTTAATTTTAAGGAGGCTGATTTAACGTTATCTTAACGTAAGAAGTTCAAAAATATAAGACTTTTGCAGCAAGTTAAAAACGAACATAACACTTAAAAAAATGAAAAAGATTTATTTTGCATTTGTAGTCCTTTTAATGACGGCAAGTGCTTTCTCGCAAGGGGTTACGACCTCAAGTATGCAAGGTTCCGTTGCTGATCAATCAGGGGAAGCCCTTTTTGGTGCCAATATCGTTGCTACTCACACACCTTCAGGATCCCTTTATGGTGCCATATCCAATGAAGATGGTAGATTTTATTTGCCTAATATTAGAGTTGGTGGCCCATATACAGTAAAGGTAACTTACGTAGGTTTTCAAGACAGAACCTTTGAAGGTATTGTTTTAGGATTAGGACAGAGTTACAACCTTAAAGTAGTCTTAAGTGAAGGTATGGAATTGGAAGAGGTTGTTGTTACCTCAACAAGAGGTAACGTAATCGATCCAGATAGAACTGGAGCTTCCGTGAACCTTTCAAGGGACAAAATTGATGCTTTACCTACGATAAATAGAAGTATCGAGGATTTTACGAGACTTACACCACAAAGTAATGGAAGTTCTTTTGCGGGTACATCTAGTAGGTTTAATAACTACACGATTGATGGCAATATTTACAATAATAATTTTGGTTTAGGATCTGGGCAATTTGCAGGTGGTAGTCCAATTTCTTTGGATGCTATTGAAGAAGTTCAGGTGAATTTAGCGCCTATGGACGTTAGATTGGCGGGTTTCACAGGAGCATCGGTTAATGCGATTACCAAATCTGGAACAAATGAGTTTAAAGGTTCGGTATATTATTTGTTCAGAAACGACCAAATGGTAGGTGATAGGCTTCGTAATTTAAAATTAGACCCTGGCTCTTCTCAAAACGATATAAAAGGGATTACTATAGGAGGTCCAATTATCAAGGACAAGCTTTTCTTCTTTGTAAGTTATGAAGAAGAAGCAGCAGCGCTCCCGAGCTTTCAACGTGTAGCCTCAAGGCCTGGTCTTGCACCAGATGGTTTAATTGTTTCAAGAGTACCGGCATCTGACTTGGATTTTATTCAGGAAAGCATGCGTAATCTTTATGGGTATGAAACCGGACCTTATGAGAACTATCCTTTTGCCTCCGAACAAACACGTTTTAATGCACGTTTGGATTACAACTTGAATCAAAATAATAAATTTTCACTTCGTTATAACAGATATAACGCTTCTAATGATGTACGCATCAATAACAACTCTAATCGTTTTCTGCCAACACGGTACAGAAATACAAGAAGACAAGGTATTGAAGCAGTTACGTTTGCCAATGCTAATTATACAAACGACAGACTTGTAGAATCTGTTGTTGGAGAATGGAACTCAAAAGTATCGGATAACATGTCTAACCAATTAAACATTGGGTATACTGCTATTAGAGATCCAAAAAGAGGTGTTCCAGGAGGACAAGCCTTTCCGTTTATTGAGGTATTGGAGCCAGACCCATCTGGAAACTTGCTTTACTATACGGCCTTAGGTAACGAATTATTCACCGTAGGAAACTTGTTAGAGAACAATGTATTTAACGTAACCAATAATTTTTCTATCTATTCCGGTAAGCATACCTACACTATAGGTGCTAACTTGGAAATGATGACTTTTAAGAATGCATTTAACCCTGTGTTCAATGGTTTTTACCGATTTACGAGTCGTGATAGTTTTGTTGAAACTGTTATTAATCAAACACCAGGAGCTTTTCCAGATGCCTTTGCCAAAAGTTTTGCTTTGGACGGATCTACTACCCCTCCAGTTGATGAAACTAACTTTGGTCAGTTTGGTATTTACTTCCAAGACGAATATCAGCTTAGCGATGATTTGAAGTTAACCGCTGGACTTAGAATTGATATGCCATTCTATACTACGGATATTCCAAGAAACACCTTATTGGACGATTTAAACAAAACGTTTGTTGATGGAAATGGAGACAGCTTCACACCAGATGTAAGTCAGTTTCCTAAGGTTAGACCTTTATGGTCTCCAAGAATTGGTGCGAACTGGGATGTAAATGGTGAAGGTAAGACCCAAGTAAGAGGCGGTACAGGAATCTTTTCTGGCCGTATACCATTCGTATGGATGAGTAATCAGGTTAATGGATCTGGTGTAGTTCGTGGTGGTATTGGTTTCGAAGGTGATGAGGTTGCTGCTGAGTTTGGACCCAACTATGTTTTTAATCCAGACGTTACTTTTGGTAACCCTGCAAACCCAGATCAGACGCTGTCTAACGAGTTGAACTTATCGGACCGTAACTTTAGATTGCCACAAACTTGGAGAACTAACATTGGTGTTGATCATCAACTGCCTTGGGGTATTATGGGTACTGTTGATTTCATTTATTCAAGAGAGATTTCAGCGGTTAACGTTTATAATCCAGTTCTTAGAGAAGCAGATGGCGTTTTAGCCGGCCCTGATGCTAGACCTTACTGGGACGGTGGTTATTCTAACGATGCAGACTTTAGAAACGTGTTTCTATTGACCAATTCAGAAAGAACTCCGTATTCTCATTCTCTTGCCACTACACTGTCGAAGCAATTTGATAACGGGTTCTACGGTTCTATATCTTATGTAACATCTAGAGCATATGACTTGGGTGCTACAGGAGGTTCTCAGGCAGGTTCCTTATGGTCTGCTGTTGTTCAGGAGGACAGAAATGATCCAGAATTAGGTTTCTCTGGAGCTAATCAACCAAACCGTTTTAT
>CAZMUV010000020.1:42299-49447 GCA_964569345.1 uncultured Maribacter sp.
CGTTACTTGTTTAACTAATATTAAATCTATACATAAAAAGGCCCTGCAACTATGTAGGGCCTTTTTTTATGCTTAAAATTTCCTATTTTTAGCAATTAACAAAATACATAGATTATGGAAGAATACGCACTCTCTCACCAATGGGCATTATCGCTTCATTCCTATTTGGCTTATATCGTGTTAGCCGTATTATTTTTAGCAGTAGGTAACGCTATTTTAGGATGGGTCAACAATAAAATGTTTTTACCACAAAAGGATTTTAGGCTTAGTCTTTTTGCACTTATTCTAACCCATTTAATGTTATTAGTAGGTTTAGCGCTTTATTTTATCTCTCCAAATGGATTTTATGCCATCAAGGAGGTAGGTATGGGTGGCTTAAGCTCAGTAGCGCGTTTATTGGCAGTGGAACATCCCTTTGTGAATATTTTGGCTGTTGTTCTTATTACCATAGGTTGGTCTCGTCATAAGAAATTTATGGAAGGTCAAAAGAAATTCAAAAGTATCGCTATTTTTTATGGGCTTGGACTGTTATTGATCCTGAGCAGGATTCCTTGGGGTCAGTGGTTCAGTTAAACTATTTTTAAAATTTCTAGTGACGTATTGAAATCGTTTCACTATGCACTAATATTTATCCATAATTAAACATATTTGTAAATGAAGAGCATTTTATCAGTCATTATTATACTACTTTCAATAGGAGTTTCTGCTCAGAAGAAAACATTATTTAATGGGGAAAACTTAGAAGGATGGACTATCTATGGCACCGAAAAATGGTATGTAGAAGATGGGCTCCTTGTATGTGAAAGTGGGCCGGATAAGGGTTACGGGTATCTTGGCACTACGGATAACTACAAGAATTATGTTTTGGAACTTGAATTTAAGCAAGAGGCAGATGGCAACAGCGGGGTATTTATACGTTCTACCGTAGACGGGACTACCGTAAGTGGTTGGCAAGTAGAAATTGCTCCGCCAGGAAAGCATACAGGAGGGGTATATGAATCCTATGGTAGAAATTGGCTCATAAAACCAGACCCAAAAAAGGATAAAGCCTTAAGAATGGGAGAATGGAATAAAATGAAGATTAAGGTAAATGGGGATAAACTTACGTCTTGGCTTAATGGCACCAAAATGATTTCCCTAAACGATGAAATCATTGGAGCTGGTGAGGGTGCTGTTCTATTACAGATTCATGATGGAGGTGGTATAAAGGTGAAATGGCGTAATATTGAACTAAAGAATTTGGACGAATAACTGGTTCATTTTCAGTAGTAATCTTTCATATATTTAATTGGGTTTTAATTTGCCAAGAGGTGTAATCTTCTTGGCTTTTTTGTTGGATGTAATAGCTGTTGTTTCTTTGCTGATTTCTTTTTAGGTGCCGCGCGCTTTGCTTACTAAAACAATTTTAATAAAATTATCAATAAAAGTGAATCATGGAGTGCCAACCTCCCGCACTAGATAAATATATACTGGAAAGTGATCGCTGTAACCTCCAATATAACTTCCACCTGCGTAGCTGCGTAAGGGGTAGCCTTTGTACTTTCCTTTGGGGTCAATGATGTAGCTAGGGGTGAAAATACTTGCTTTCCAAAAGCTATAGTGCTCTTTTTTACTGTTAACGAGATTAGCAGTCATATATATTTGATCAAAGACATTCCATTTGTCTCTATATGCCAAGGAACCGGCTCCTTTACGGAATAGTTTTTCCATAGGGCCAAATAGGCTCATAGAGTCTAATTGTTTCTTTTTCCCTTTTACGCCCAGTACTCTTTTAATGCTGGGATCTACTGGGTCATCGTTAAAATCGCCCATACTTATAATTTTCGCTAAGGAGTTGTTTCGTTGGATAGAGTCGATAATACGTTTGTTCAATTTAGCAGCAGCGAGTCTAAAAGGCCTGCTGCGTGCTTCCCCGCCGCTCCTGGAGGGCCAGTGATTTACAATAAAATGAATTCTTTCATTATCTAATATTCCTTCCACAACCAATTGATCTCGGGTGTAATCGCGTTTGTCGTTGTCCTTGGAAAGCAACAAACGTCTGCTCTCGAAGGCCATAGGAATAAAGACCGATTTCCGATATAACAGCGCAACGTCTATCCCACGCTCGTCGGGTGAGTCAAAATGTACAATACCATAATCATATTTTCTAAGGTTTTGGTGGTTGACCAAATCTTGTAATACCTGTTTGTTTTCTACCTCACAAACCCCTAGAATATCAGGAGGGTTTTTACTGATACCTAAACCTATTTGGGAGATTACCTTGGAGAGTTGTCCTAATTTATGCTCATATCGTTCCTGAGTCCACGCATCTTTTCCTTCTGGAGTTCGATCATCATCATAGATTAACGTATCATTTTTAGTATCAAAAAGATTCTCTAAATTATAAAATGCGATGGTCCTTAACTGGTATTCATTTTTGCTTTGGCTATGTGCCCAAATAACTGGCAGAAGTAAGAAATAGAATAGCTTTAATCTCATTTTCAGATGATTGTGACTTAAAATATACTGTATTAATCGGAATATTTTTACCTAATTAATACTTTTTTGAATATATTGTATTACCATTAATCGAATGCACTAACCATCAAGTATGTTTAGAAAGCTTCTATTTATACTGCTTTTTTGGCATACATTATCCGTGTATGCTCAGACGGATATCGTTATTACCGGAACGGTTTTTAAGACTTTGGATAAAGCGGTTGTCCTTGGCGGAATAGTGTCTTTGGAGGGGGAACAGATTTTCGGAGAAACGAATGCATCTGGAACGTTCAGCCTTAGTATTTCATTACAAGGGGAATATATTCTAAGAGTCGAATTTCAGGATTATGTAACCAAAAGAATCCCAATATTCCTTGATGATACCAATGTAGCCCTTGGTAGTATTTACTTAGAAACTGATTTGACCGTAGAAAAGCAGGATAATCTCATTACACTTACGGATGCCGAGTTATTGGATGATGAAGGCAGTGCTAGTTCGTTGGCTTTACTGCAATCTACCCGGGATATCTTTTTGAATAGGGCTGCTTTCGATTTTGGGCAGGCCTTCTTTCGAGTGCGGGGATATGATTCTCAAAACGGAGAAGTTTTGTTGAACGGTATTCCTATGAACAAGCTATTCGATGGCAGACCACAATGGAACAACTGGGGCGGCCTTAACGATGTAATCAGAAATCAGGAATTCACAAATGGTCTAGAAGCTTCCGCCCATACGTTTGGGGGTATTTTGGGTAATACGAATATAGATTTAAGACCTTCTGGGTTGCGCTCAGGATTGCGGTTATCTTCCTCTGCTTCCAATAGAACATATACGGGCAGGGTAATGGCAACGTATAACTCAGGTGTAAAGAAGAATGGATTGGCCTATATGCTTTCTGCTTCAAGAAGATGGGCCAAGGAAGGCTACATAGACGGTACGCTTTATGATGCCTATTCGTTTTATGGGTCGCTGGAATATCAATTCAACCCAAAAAACAGTATATCGCTTACTGCATTCTCAGCAACAAATAGAAGGGGAAGATCTTCCGCGATTACGGAAGAAGTGTACGAGTTGGTTGGTAACCGTTATAATCCTTATTGGGGAACGCAGAATAGGGAAATCAGGAATTCTAGGGAACGCCGTATATCTGAACCTATGGTATTACTCAACTATTTTCACGATTCTAAAAAATGGAACCTTACGATGGGGTTGGCCTTTCAGACGGGAAACCACGCCAGAAGCAGAGTAGGGTACTATAATGCTCCTAATCCAGACCCAAGCTTCTATAGGTATTTACCTAGTTTTTATATCAACAGTCCCATCGGCGCCAATTTTGTAAGTGCGGATAGGGCGAGAACCAGCTTTTTGAATGACCCACAATGGAATTGGCAAAATATATATACGGCAAACAGGAGTCCTTCCAATAATGGAAAGGCAGCCTATGTGTTGTATGATGATGTGATAAACGACACCCAGTTTACGGCAAGGGTCAATGGAAATTATACGATAAATAATAGATTTAAGTTAGATTTCGGGTTCACGCACAAGGTCCTCCAATCTAAAAACTATGCACTGATAGCAGACTTGTTAGGAGCGGAATATCATGAGGATATAGATCCATTTTCAGATACCAGAAATAACATAGATGCAGAGGTAAATCGCGGACAAGGGCAAAAGTTCAACTACAATTATGAATTTTTGGGCAATCATATGGATGCTTTTGCGCAACTAAATCTTGATTATAATAAATGGAAGGGTTTTCTATCGGGACAGTACTCGGTAGTTTCGTATCAGCGTGATGGTTTCTTTCAGAACGAACGATTTTTGGAAAACTCTTTAGGGAAAAGTGAAAAAGTGAATTTTTCCAATCTTAGTGTAAAGGGGGGAGTGTCTCATAAAATTACCGGTCGGCATTGGGTTAACGCACATGCGGGTTTTCTGCAACGACCACCTTTGTTGCAGAATGTTTTCGTTAATCCAAGGGAGTCCAATACCATAGTACAGAATCTACAAAGGGAAACGATAAGCACTGTGGACCTTAATTATTATATACGGATGCCAAAACTTACTGGGAGACTCACTGGTTTTTACACCAGATTTCAAAACACGACCGATGTAAATTTTTTCTTTGTGGATTCTGGAGTAGGCTCCGACTTTGTACAAGAGGTATTGACCGATTTAGATAAGCTGCACAAGGGCTTGGAGCTGGGCTTGGAATATCAGTTATCCGCTGCCGTAAAAGTATCGGCGGTAGCTGCGCTGGGAGACTATACCTTTGCGAGTAATCCTTTTATAACTATCAATTTTGATACGGCTAGCGCGGAAGAAGAACTCATAGACATAAGTGGTTCCAAAGATTTAGGCGAAGCAAATATTAAAGGGTTACACTTAGCACAAGGCCCACAAAAGGCTATTGCTTTGGGACTGGAATATCGTGATCCTAAGTACTGGTGGGTTGGAATGACGGCAAACTATCTAGCTAATAATTATGCCAATATTTCTACCATTACGAGAACGAATAGTTTTTATCTAGATCCTGAAACTGGACAAAATTTTCCTGATGCTACTCCAGAGAATGTTAATAGGTTATTGGCTCAAAAACCTTTGGATAATTTTTACTTGTTAAACATGGTAGGGGGTAAATCTTGGTTGAAAAAAGGAAGGTATATAGGTGTTTTTGCCAGTGTAAACAATCTCTTTGACACCACTTTTAGAACTGGTGGTTATGAGCAAAGTAGGAATGGGAATTTTGGACAATTGCAACGGGATAATCTAAGCGGTTCGCCAGCTTTTGCTACTAAATATTGGTACGGTTTTGGTCGCACCTATTTTCTTAACCTAGCCATAAGTTTTTAAATTATGAACAGGAAAATAAAACATTTATTTATAATCTCAATCAACCAGGTTTTATTTTGGCTATTGATGGTGCTTTTTGTTGCTGCGAGTTGTGTAAATGATAGAGATTTTGATGCCTTGAATGCAGCCTGTAACTCAGATTTGCAAGCCAATGCTAGTTTTTCTGATGTTAAAGGATTGTATATAGGAGAAACGATACAAATACAGGAAGATCTGATTATTGAGGGATATGTTGTTTCTTCCGATGTTACCGGTAATTTTTTCGGGGTATTACATTTTCAGGATACGCCGTCTAAGCCTACCGAAGCATTTCAGATTGAAATAGATTTGAGGGATTCCCATTTATTTTTTGCTGTTGGGGATAACATACGAATCAAGTTAAAAGGGCTGTATTTGGGTAAGTCCAAAGAAGTGTATAAAATAGGAGGTGTATTTACTTCTTTTGGTAATATATCTGTAGGAAGGCTGCCATCCAATGCAGTGTTCGAACATGTGTTTGTTTCTTGTGATGATAGATTGGAAATAGTACCTACTATAATCGATATATCAGAATTGTCTACTGCAATAGCCGGCACACTGGTACAAGTTAATAATGCGGAGTTTTCCCAAGACGAATTAGGGCTCAGCTTTGCTGTAGAAAGAGAGGAAACCATAAGGGTAGTGTTTGATTGTAGCGATAATGAAATAGGAATGCGGAATAGTGGTTTTTCTGATTTTCAGGCCAACTTGTTACCAGAAGGCAGTGGGAGTATTACCGGATTATTGAATAAGGAAAACAACGACTTTTATATTCAGATTAGGGAGTTGGACGATATCGTATTTAATGAGGAACGTTGTGAGGATGTGATAGACGAGTTCACTTCTCAAAATATCTTCTTTACAGAACTGGCAGATCCAGATAACAATGCAAATGCCAGGTTTATAGAAATCTATAACGCATCTGACACTCTTTTATCTTTAAACGGTTGGCAAATAGTTAGATACACCAATGCGTCACTGGAAGTAAGTTCTAGCTTAGATTTATCCCAATACACTATACTTGAGAAAAGCACCTTGGTGATAGCCACCGATGCGGAAGAATTTTTGAACGTTTATGGTTTTTCTCCCGATGTTACGGGTGGAAGTAATTCTCCAGCAGATTCCAATGGCGATGACAATCTCCAGCTCATAGATCCTTTTGGAACTGTTATCGATGTTTTTGGTGAGGTAGGCGTAGATGGTTCAGGTACCAACCATGAATTTGAAGATGGCAGGGCATTTAGAAAACTTGAAGTGAATACTGGGAATAGCTCTTATACGATTACAGAATGGGTGTTGTACAACGATACCGGAGGTGAGGGAACAATTAATGAACCGCAAATAGCTCCTGAGGATTACACTCCTAAAGCTAGAGAATAATTTATTTTTTTTGAAAGGTTGAGATTTTTACTAAAGATTCTATGGTCAGCGGTTTTACTAGATATTCTAATACAAGGTTATAGCCCTTTGCTTTCTTCATAAGCTCTGGGCTTACAAAAGAGCTTGCGATAAAAATATGAACGTTTTCTCTTTTTTTTAAAGGTAATGCTGCAAATTCATCAAGAAATTCCCAACCATTTTTATTCGGCATATTTAAATCCAACAAAATAATTTCAGGAAGACTTATGTTTTCAATTAGTAATCCAATGAGTCCATCAATCGCACGTTGACCATCTGAATACCACAGTACATTTTCTGAAAAATCAGAATCTATAATGAGTCTTTTTGCGTTAAATGCAAAAAACTCATCATCATCGATTATACAACAGTTGTTATATGCTTTCATTACTAAGTCTAA
>CAZMUV010000021.1:0-48854 GCA_964569345.1 uncultured Maribacter sp.
GTGACCCAACCGGCTGTCTTTTTGCATTCTGTAATTTTGAGTAAAGTTATGGGAGATTCCTTTAAACCAGACATGGTTGCAGGACACTCCTTAGGGGAGTTCTCTGCTTTGGTCGCGAATGGCGTACTTACTTTTAAAGATGGATTAAAATTGGTGTCCCAAAGGGCATTGGCCATGCAAAAGGCTTGTGAAGTGCAGCCCGGTGCCATGGCTGCCGTTTTAGGCTTGGAGTATGGTGTTGTGGAACAAGTTTGTAAGGATACGCCTGGCATAGTGGTCGCTGCTAACTATAATTGTCCAGGACAATTGGTTATTTCAGGAGAAGTGGAGGCTGTTAATTTAGCTTGTGAAAAAATGAAAGAAGCAGGAGCCAAAAGGGCTTTGGTACTTCCTGTTGGTGGGGCATTTCACTCCCCATTGATGGAGCCTGCGCGAGAGAAATTGGCCGCTGCAATTGAAGCGACGACCTTTTCTGTGCCTACCTGTCCAATCTATCAGAATGTGACAACTACAGGGGTAACTAATGCTGATGAGATAAAAAACAACTTAATATTGCAGCTTACCGCTCCTGTTAAGTGGACGCAAAGCGTTCGCAATATGGTAGCTGATGGAGCAACTTCGTTTATCGAAATAGGCCCAGGTAAGGTCTTACAGGGCTTGGTAAAGAAAATAGAATCTACGGTAGTTGCGCAGTCGCCCACCTTAGATTAGCTCATTTTTCTTAAATATTGCATTTCAACCTAAATACTGCTTTTTAACCTGATATGTAGTGGTTTAGGTATTTTTTTTAGTAATATTGATTCCCTGAATTTTGACTTAAACATACTGGAATACTGTTGTTTTTAGTGTGATATATTCAAAATAAAACCTATGAAAAAGATAAGAATGTATACATTATGCTTCCCATTTTTAAATACATCTAAAAAGCTATTGTTTTTTGGAGTTTTTCTCTTGTTGTGTTTTTGCGGGTATGGGCAGGATCTTTCAATAGAAAATATTACTGAAGGTGAGGATGTTGGTACTATGGTGTTCACAGTTACTCTTAATGGAGATGTAGCCGGAGGTACTACGGTAAATTATTTCTTAATTGACGATACTGCTGCTGGCGGAGTTGATTATGACAACACCATAGGGCCTACATTGTTTTTTTTTGGAATTGATGGTGAAACCCGAACGATTACAGTTGCTATTACGGATGATTTTGTTGACGAAGATAACGAGGATTTCACAGTTCAATTAGGCGCACCCTCCAATGGGGTGGGACTCTCAGGAGGTGGGGATGCAAGAGGTAGAATTCAGGACAATGATACCTCAGGTATCAATATTTCGCCAGTTATTGGGAACACGAACGAAGCTGGTGGAACGGCCACGTTTACCCTATCGTTGGACAGTCAGCCAACGGCCAATGTAGTTATTGCGCTATCCAGCAACGATGTGAGTGAAGGGACCGTGCCTGTTTCAGTAACAAAAACCCCTGGTAATTGGAATGCCAATACTATCGTAACGGTAACCGGCGTGGATGATGATATAGTGGACGGGGATATTATATATACTATAGTTACGGGTAATGTAACTTCTGCCGACCCTAATTATAATGCATTTGGAGGTGGTTCAATTCCTAATTTGCAGGTAACTAATGACGATGACGATGTTGCTGGAATCACTATTTCGCCAATCAGTGGAAACACGACCGAAGCCGGAGGAACGGCCACGTTTACCGTATCGTTGGACAGTCAGCCAACGGCCAATGTAGTTATCGCGCTATCCAGCAACGATGTGAGTGAAGGGATAGTACCTGCTTCAGTAACGAAAACCCCTGGCAACTGGAATGCCAATACTATCGTAACGGTAACCGGCGAGGATGACAATATAGTTGATGGGGACGTCATCTATACGATAGTTACGGGCAATGTAACTTCTGCCGATCCAAACTATAATACTTTTGGAGCTGCTTCTATTCCTAATTTTCAAGTAACCAATGAAGATAACGATTCACCGGGCATCAATATTTCGCCAATCAGTGGGAACACGACCGAAGCCGGTGGAACGGCCACCTTTACCGTATCATTGGACAGTCAGCCAACGGCCAATGTGGTCATTGCGTTATCAAGCAACGATGTGAGTGAAGGAACCGTACCTGCTTCCGTAACAAAAACCCCTGGCAACTGGAATGCCAATACTACAGTAACGGTAACCGGCGTGGATGATAATATAGTTGACGGGGACGTCATCTATACGATAGTTACGGGAAATGTAACTTCTGCCGACCCAAACTATAATGCTTTTGGAGCTGGTTCGATTCCTAATTTTCAGGTAACTAATGAAGATGATGATGTAATTGGCATCAATATTTCAGCAATCAGTGGGAACACGACCGAAGCTGGGGGAACGGCCACGTTTACGGTATCGTTGGACAGTGAGCCTGCAGCTAATGTAGTTATTGCGCTATCCAGCAACGATGCGAGTGAAGGGACAGTACCTGTTTCCGTAACAAAAACCCCTGGTAATTGGAATGCGAATACTGCAGTAACGGTAACTGGCGTGGATGATAACATTGTGGACGGGAACGTAGGTTACACCATAATCACTGGGAATGTTACCTCAGGTGATGCAAACTATAATGCACTGAACGGTGCCGCTGCAGCTGACATTACGGTAACAAATATCGATAACGATGTGGCTGTTCTTACCATAGCTGATAAGGCCGAAAACGAGGATATCGTCTCTGGAAATTTGATATTTGATGCAACCTTGGATATAGAAGTTGTCGGCGGATTTACCGTCGGCTATACCTTTGCCAATGGTACGGCTATTGGGGGTGGTATCGACTTTACTGCAACACCCGGGGTTTTGACTTTCGATGGTGATGCTGGTGAGGTACAGACCATAACCGTAGCTATTGTAGATGATGAACTACTGGAGGAGACCGAAGATTTTACAGTTCAACTAGGAATTACTAGTAATCCAGCAGTTACAATAGCTGGAGGAGGTACTGCAACGGGTAGTATAAACGACGATGACAACTGTGCGCCGGCACCTATTTTAGACACAAGTGTTTCTACATCTTTTTGTGATATAATTGATGTTAATTTAAATGATTATACATCAACGCTAGCACCTGCAGGAACAGTGCTTACATGGAGTACAATTTCAAACCCATTAAACGAAAATGCTTATTTAACACCAAGTCAAGTGGCGAACCCACCGAACGACGGTTCTTATTTCGGTTTTTTCTTAAATACGAATGGTACACCTTTAGATTTTTCCGATGATTGTGCCAGTGGTGTTATGGAAGTAGAGTTGATTCTTAATACGAGCCCTACATTAACCGGATTTACAGACGGAGAGCGTTGTGGCCGAGGCACTGTTGCCCTTACCGCTCAAGCTAGTGGTGCTGCTTCGCTGGTCTGGTATGCTGCTGTAGATTCTGATACTCCCCTATTTACGGGTGAAAACTTTAGTACACCTGCAATCACGAGTACAACAACGTTTTACGTAGAAGCATTGGAAAATAATTGTACATCCGAAAGACAAGAAGTAGTAGCTTTGGTTGGAGAGGCCAGTACGACAGGAACAGCAACCAACAGTGCAGCATGTAACGTTGCTACTAATGGTCCAACGCTGATTGATTTGGACGATAGATTAACTGGAGCTAGTGTAGGCGTTTGGAGTGTGACAACGGATTTATCAAATTCAATTACAATCAGCAGTGATAATGAAATAGATTTTGCAGGACGGATTTCTGGTGATTACGTATTTACGTTTACCACTACCGATTTCACTGCACCATGTACGGAAGAAACAGTAGATGTAACCATTTCGGTGAGTGATTGTAATACGGACGATGACCTGGATGGACTTGTAACGGGTCAAGAGGTAGCGTTGGGAACCGATCCTAATAATCCAGATACTGATGGTGATGGTATCGAAGATGGTGAGGAGGCAGGTACGGACTTGAACAATCCTATAGATGAAGATAATGATGGAATCATAGATGCCTTGGATTCGAATATTTTGGACACGGATGGTGATGGTGTAAATGACCAACAGGATCCTGCTAACGAAAATCCCTGTATTCCTGATAATTCAAGTGCGGATTGCCCTGTTGATTTGGAAATAACAAAAACTGCTGACACCCTTGCGGCGCTTATAGGGGACACAGTAACGTTTACGATTACTGTAAACAACTTAACGGATAAAATCGTTAACAGTGCAAAAATTGGAGATTTGTTGGAAAATGGGTTTGAGTTCGTTTCTCAGTCCGGATCCACAGGAAGTTATAACGCAGTTAACGGAGAATGGGATATTGAAAATCTACCTGCTCTAGGAACCGCAACCTTGGACATTGTAGTAACGATTATAGAAGGGGATAACTATACGAATACGGCACAGTTACTGGAATCTACTCCTGTAGATGATAACGCTAGTAACGATGTTTCAGAACCGGTGGTTATTGAAACAACCATTGCCGAAGGAGTTGACTTATTGATTGAAAAACGAGCAATTCCCAATACGGTACTTATTGGTGATAATGTTGTATTTGAAATAAAGGTGACCAACCAATCGCTATCTGATGTAGTCAGTAACATTAGAATTTTAGATGTACTTGATGCAAATTTTGAATTTATTTCTACGGAAACGGACAATGGAAATTATGACGAAGTAAGTGGAGAATGGCTTATACCAGAACTACAATTAGAAGAAGTTGCCGTACTGCTACTAACGGCTAGGGCACCAAGGCTTGGTATCTTTGAAAATACTGCTTCCTATATATCCTCATCGCCAAGAGATGGTGATGATACCAATAATTCTGAGACGGTACTTGTTGAGGTTATAGAGCCGACAGAAGCATCCCCGGGATTTTTATACAATCAATTTTCACCTGATAGTGGGGATGAAGTAAATGATATTCTTAGGATTAATCTGGAAGATAGAGAATTGAACATTAATGTTGATATTTTATTCAGTATTAAAATATATGACCGATATGGTAATTTCGTTTATGAGGTCCTTAATAAAGCAGTTTCAAATGTAAAAAGAGCGGATGTTTGGGATGGTACTTGGGAAGGGAAGCAAGCACCAAAAGGCACCTATTTTTATATTATGAATTATAGTCTTAATGGTGGCGAAGAAATAGTGAATAAAGGTTGGATTCAATTGATCAGATAAAACGGGTTATGCATAAGATATACAATACATTTAATTATTCTTTTATACCCTGTTTGCTTTTGTTACTTGGTTTGGCTACAACTGCGGTATATGGGCAAAAGGAACCGCAGTATACGCAATACATGTACAATATAGGTAGTTTTAATCCTGCTTACGTAGGCACGGTACAAACTCCAGAAATAGCTGCCCTGTACAGGGCGCAGTGGATAGATATACCAGGCGCTCCTCGAACGATACGGTTCGGAGCAAACCTTCCGTTTAGCAATGAGACAATGGGGCTGGGAATCAATGTAGTTAATGACCAATTGGGTCCACTGACACAAACGTATGCGGATATATCCTATTCCTATCAAGTAAAGGTTACGGACAATACCAAACTATCCTTTGGTATGGATTTGGGTGGTTCGTTTTTGAATGTAGATTTTAGTAAAGGCTCTTTTGAAAACCCAGGGGATCCATTAGGTTTGGAACCCATAAATAACTTTTACCCCACTGTAGGCGCAGGTCTTTTTATGTACGGGGATGAATGGTACCTTGGCGCTTCCATTCCTAATTTCCTGACGGAAGGTTTGTATAACGATGAGGTAGCTTCGGTGGTAGATGATAAGATTCAGTTTAACTTTATTGGAGGTTATGTATTTAATTTGTCCGATGGGTTAAAATTTAAACCTGCGTTTATGGTGAACTCTTTATCGGGTGCTCCGCTTAATATAAATCTTTCCGCTAATTTTTTAATATCCGATGTGGTTACGGCTGGGGTATCGTACAGGGTAGAAAATGCATTTAGTGGTTTGGCAGGATTTCAGATATCAAATAGTACATTCATAGGTTACTCTTACGACTATAATACAAATGCACTAGGAGAATTTAATCAAGGTTCTCACGAGGTGATACTTAAATTTTATTTGGGCAGAGGTGGAAACAATTCAAATGCTAAGAACGATAAAAGTGGAAAGTCAAAAGGGAAAGCAAAACAAATAGATTCACCAAGATTCTTTTAACTTGCTATTAGCATACGTAATGAGCCGTAATATAATGTTGATAGGCGAATGACATCCGACCTTTAAAAAAATATTAAGAGATGAAATGGAACATATTCCTTACTTTTTTAATCATTGCAGGAAACCTTTGTTTTGGTCAAGAAAACAGGTCTAAAGCCGATAATTATTTTTTTGGTTACGAATACAAGAAAGCAATTGAAGCGTACACAAAGGAGCGGGCAAAGAAACCACTGACCGATGCTCAGCTTTTGAATTTGGCAGATGCCTATTTTAAGACGGGTGCCTATGAAAACGCCTCCAAAATCTATATGGATAGTAACAAGAAAGACACCATCATGTCTGTTCATAGGTTTAATAAAATGCTGCAAAGCCTTTCCAAAACATCGGATAAGGAGCGCGTAGTGACCTTTTTAAAAACCAAATCTGCATCCTTATCTTCAGAATTATTAGAAAATGCAACCTTTAACTATGAACTAATGGAGGGTGGCGAGGGCAACCTAGATTTCACCCTGTTTAATGTCTCGATTAACAGTCCGCAAGCTGACACATCACCTGCATTTTACAAGGACCAATTGCTGTTTAGTAGTAGTCGCCAACAAGAAAACAAAAACACATACATTCCAACTGGAGAATCTTATCTTGATATCTATGTTGCTTCGATAGACGAAAACGGAATAGCCAATAACACTGCTGTTTTTTCTAAAATTCCTTTCTCCAAATTCCATAAATCAACGCCGTTCTATTCGGAAAAGCTGAATAATATTTTTTACATTCTTTCCAACACCAACGAAGGAGAAATGGCTTTTGATGATAACTGGAAAAATGCCTTGTCTATTGGTGTATTGAATTCTAGTGGGCAGTTCAGGTTTTTGCTTAAGGATTTGAGCACCTCTTTTTATTATCCCTTTTTTGATGCAGAATCTGATCGCTTGTATTTTGCGGCTAATTTTGATGATAGCTATGGCGGAACCGATATCTATTATGTAACTATGAACAACGGTCAGGTTATGTCCGCACCAACAAATTTAGGTCCTAGAATAAACTCTCCTGGAAATGAGATTTCCCCTTTTCTCTTTAACGGTGATCTTTATTTTTCTTCCGATGTTTTTTATGGCTTGGGAGGTATGGATGTGTACAAGTCGAATATAATGCGAGATGGGGGTCACAGTATTCCAGTGAATCTTGGTCAAGGTATTAACACACCTAAAGATGATTTTGGGTTCATTATCAAGGAAAGCGGTGAAGATAGGTATTTAGGCTATTTGGCATCGAACAGAGAAGGTGGTAAAGGAGGAGACGATATATACGGTTTTAAAATCAACGGTATTCCTGGTTTAAAGACTTTTGCGCTAAGAGGCCAGGCTCTAAATTCATCTTCGAATGATGGAATTAGTCAAGTTCAGATTACTGTTCTAAACACAACAGGTGAGATAATAAAAGAATTGTATTCCAAGGAGAATGGAGCATTTTCCTTAGAAATTCCTTGGCAGGATGGGATTACAATCGAGGCTTCTAAAGAAAAGCACTCCATGTTTTCTATGAGCTTAAGCCCAGAACAAATGAAGGATTTACAAGGTGTTCCGTTTAATATTGGTTTTGAGGTGCTTGATGACCTTGTGGAGGAGAAAGAGGGTCAGAAAGTAATAAGACTTAATAAATTCTATTTTGACAAGGGTAAAAGTGTAGTCAATACAGCTATTGCTCTAGAGCTAGATAAAGTAGTAGAAACTGTGCGAAAGTTTCCAGAAATACGTTTAGCCATAGCCACCCATACCGACAGCAGAGGTAGTTCTTCCAGTAATTTAAAGCTTTCCCAAAGCAGGTCTAACGCCATACAATCTTACTTGCTTAAAAACGGTGTTTCTCAAACAGCCATAGTTGAAGCCTTAGGTTATGGAGAGGAAAAATTGACCAATAAGTGTATAAGTGGTGCCTATTGTTTAGAGTTTCTTCATAAGCAGAACGAACGTACCTTAATAAAGGTGTTCAATGCAAAATAAGTTTTATGTTCAGTTTATCTAGAAAATGACCACATAGAAATAATACAAAGAAAAACAGGATAAAAACACAATTCCTAAGTAGGTCAAAACTCGTAATTTTTTGTTTGGTCTATGTTCCACAGGAATATCGTTGCTCATGACATTCTTTAAGTTCATGTAGCCTATGATTGGCGCTACTACAAAAGAAACAAAGGTAGCTAGGGCCACAAGTTTCCCCATATTTGCTCCAAAGGCAGCTATTACTATAAAATTGATTATCGCCAGTACGACCACCCCAACCGCGAAATTTACTTTGGTATTTATTGAGGGTTTACTTGATCTCAGGAGACCAATGATATCCAAACTCACCCTAGTTACTGCATCGTGGGCCGTCATACAGGTGCTGAACATAGTAGCAAAGGCCGAAATGGCAATAAATAGATAGGCCCAGGCCCCAATGTGAGTTGTAAATAGTTGCACCACCTGATCCGCAAAATTAACGGCATTACCACTGAGAACAGTATTGGTGCCATAAAGTGTAAACCATCCTATGGTCATAAAGAATAGCGCTAGGATACCGGTTAGAATATACCCTAAGTTAAACTCTTGTAGAGATTCTTTTAAAGAAGGTTTTTTCTGGCTTTTCCATTTTTCAATACTCCACAGGCTTATCCAACTAGAGGCTTCTACGGTTGTGGGCATCCACCCCATGAGACCTATAAGAAATAAAATTCCTACCTCATTAAAAATCGGTGTAGGGACAAAGTCCGCTACGGGTGCAACCTGTCCTTTTAAAACCACCAAGGCGGTAGTAACGATCAATGCTGAAAACAGAATGCTGACCACAAATTTTAAGCTGATTTCTAGAAATCTATATTTACCGATTATCAACAGACCACTAATAAATATAAAAAGTCCAAGCGCAACCGTGCTTATACTTATATTATTAATTTTAAAAAGGTTGATGAACAGGCCAGCCGTTACGGTATATAAAGCTGCCAAAATAGTAAAGGTGGTAAGCAATGTTATAGCCGCATAGAACCACAGATAGCCTTTACCTCGATTTAGATACCCCTCAATAAGGGTTTTGTTAGTAATGTTGGTGTAGCGTACCCCAAACTCAAAAAATGGATATTTTAAGACATTTGCTAAAATTATAGGAATAACCATAAGCCATCCGTATTGCGCTCCCGCTTTGGTAGAGAGCACCAAATGTGAGGTTCCAATAGCCATGCTTGCAAAAAGCAGACCTGGGCCTAGGTTTTTCAGAAGTGTTTTTATCTTTGACATAGCTTGTGATTTATCTTTTTTCGTTTGGCGGAAAATGACTACTCTATATTGATTTTATCTCCGTAAAATCGTGGTTGTACTTTCAGTGCGAGATCTAAAAATACTTTTACTCTTGCAAAATATTCCCGAAGTTGAACGCGTAACCCTGATTCGAACGCAATATCAGCTGCATTAAAACCAATGGCTTTCAATCCTTTTTTTTCAGCGATATAAATGGCTCTTTCATTATGAAATTTTTGAGATATGACCGTAACTTTCGTAAGCCCGAATACTTCTTTGGCTCGTACCATGGAGTCTAAAGTTCTAAAACCCGCATAGTCCAAGAAAATATGTTCAGATGGAATCCCTTTTTCCACTAAATCTTTTTTCATGGTGGTGGGCTCGTTATAGTAAATACTACCATTGTCTCCACTTACTAGGATAAAATTTATTTTTTTCGCATTATATAAGGCTACGGTTGCTGAAATTCTATTTTCATAATATGGGTTGGGTTGACCTCCTATTAATCTTTTAGAAGTTCCCAGTATTAGCCCAACTTGGTTTTTTGGTATTTGTGAAGTGCTACTGTAGGTTTTGCCTTCTGCAAAGGAGTTGATGAGGTAGTTACAGATTAGTAAGGCCAAAAAGGGAACCAAAACCAAAACAAACCCAATTCTCACTAGTTTTTTTTGCATATAAAGAGCCTTATTGTCCTAAAGATAGCAAAATGGAGTGATACCTCTAAGGGCTACAATGATACCATTGTTTTGCTTTTTTAGGAAACGATTATCTTCCTAAAATTATAGGAACCCTAAGCTTTTTATTAAAATCATGCCTTTCTTTTGACTAAAGCACTGATTCTACTTAAAATCTGTACTGTTTTAAAAAATACTAGGGTATTATTCACATGGATTGATTTTAAGGCCTAACCGGAAAAGACTTAAATTTGAGAGAGTCCGGTAATTCTAAATCCTTAGTAATGAAAAATATACTCCCTTATAAGCCTGTTCACAAAATAAGAATTGTGACGGCTGCTTCTTTGTTTGATGGGCATGATGCGTCTATCAATATCATGCGAAGAATAATTCAGTCTACAGGTGTAGAGGTTATTCATTTAGGACATGACCGCAGCGTTGGGGAGGTTGTGAATACAGCTATCCAAGAGGATGTGAATGCTATTTGTATCACTTCGTATCAAGGAGGTCATAACGAGTATTTTAAATACATGTACGATTTGCTCAAAGAGCGAGGTTGTGAACATATCAAAATTTTTGGAGGTGGTGGCGGTGTTATTCTTCCGCAGGAAATTAAGGAATTAATGGACTACGGTATCTGCCGCTTGTATTCCCCGGATGACGGTAGGGAAATGGGATTACAGGGTATGATTAATGATTTGGTTCAGCAGTCTGACTTTCCAGTGGGGGATAACATCGATAACGAGGCCGAAAGACTTTTCGAACGGGATCATAAGGCCATTGCCAAGCTTATTTCTGCAGCAGAGAATTTTCCAGATTTGGCTAAAAATGCATTAGAATCGGTTGCCCTTGCGGCGGCTGACTCTAAAACTCCTGTTTTGGGAATTACTGGTACGGGAGGATCGGGTAAGTCTTCTTTGGTAGATGAATTAGTAAGACGATTTCTGATGGATTTTCCAGATAAAACCTTGGGAATTATATCCGTTGATCCTTCTAAAAGGAAAACCGGTGGCGCACTCTTGGGTGATAGAATACGTATGAACGCCATTAATAATTCCAGAGTCTATATGCGGAGCTTGGCTACGAGGCAGTCTAACCTAGCCCTATCCAAGCATGTGAACAAAGCAGTTGAAGTATTAAAGGCGTCGCATTTTGATTTGATTATTCTGGAAACCTCTGGAATTGGTCAGTCTGATACCGAAATTATAGAACATAGCGATGTATCACTTTATGTGATGACACCCGAATTTGGTGCCGCTACCCAGTTGGAGAAAATTGATATGTTGGATTTTGCCGATTTGGTGGCCATTAACAAGTTTGATAAAAGAGGTGCCTTGGATGCCTTACGTGATGTAAAGAAACAATACATGCGAAATCATAATCTTTGGGATGCGAAACAAGACGACTTGCCGGTTTTTGGCACCATTGCGTCACAGTTCAATGATCCGGGTATGAACCGTTTGTATACTGCGGTATTGGCCGAGTTAGTAGAAAAAATAAAAGTACCATTACAATCTTCTTTTGATTTTTTATCTGGTACTTCCGAAAAAATATATGTAATACCACCGGCCCGAACACGCTATCTTTCGGAAATAGCCGAAAGCAATAGATCTTATGACGCCAGTGCTTTAACACAGTCACAAACGGCACAAAAGCTCTATGGTATATATAAGACCTTGGAATCGGTTAGTGGTCAGCCTCCTCAACTAACGACGCAAGGCTTGGAGCTAGAAACAGATGCTAAGCGAACAAATGATTCCTCTGATTTATGTAAACTCTTATTGGCAGAGTTTGATAGGGTGAAACTAGATTTAGACCCCTATAATTGGAAAGTGATACTGGAATGGGAGGAGAAGGTAGCTCGATATAAGAACCCAGTTTATACGTTTAAGGTGCGAAACAAGGAATTAAAAATCGATACCCATACGACATCGCTTTCCCATTCGAAAATACCAAAAATAGCACTGCCAAAATACGAAGCTTGGGGAGATTTGTTGCGATGGGTTTTACAGGAGAATGTCCCAGGAGAATTCCCATTTACGGCTGGGCTATATCCGTTTAAGAGGTCAGCAGAGGATCCGGCAAGAATGTTTGCAGGGGAAGGAGGACCGGAACGAACCAATAGAAGGTTTCATTATGTGAGTGCAGGACTTCCGGCAAAAAGATTATCCACCGCTTTTGATAGCGTTACCCTCTATGGTAACGACCCGGATTATAGACCAGATATTTACGGTAAAATTGGGAATGCAGGGGTAAGTGTTTGCTGCTTGGACGATGCTAAAAAACTCTATTCTGGTTTTAACTTGGCCGACCCTTTGACCTCAGTAAGTATGACGATTAACGGCCCTGCTCCTATGCTACTTGCTTTTTTTATGAATGCCGCCATAGATCAGCAATGTGAGCTATATATAAAGGATAAAGGACTAGAGCAAAAGGTGACAAAGAAAATCAAGTCGATTTATGCTTATACCGAAAGACCAAAATACCATGGCGAACTACCTGAAGGAAATGATGGCTTAGGCTTATTTCTTTTAGGAGTTACCGGAGATCAGGTATTGCCAAAAGAAGTCTATCAACAAATAAAAATTAAAACCCTATCCGAAATCAGGGGTACGGTACAAGCAGATATCCTAAAAGAAGATCAAGCTCAGAATACTTGTATTTTTTCGACCGAATTCGCACTCCGACTTATGGGTGATGTACAGGAATATTTTATTGCCAATGCGGTTCGTAATTTTTATTCGGTTTCCATTTCGGGCTACCATATCGCCGAGGCAGGGGCTAACCCTATTACGCAATTGGCATTGACCTTGTCCAATGGATTTACCTATGTGGAATATTACCTTTCTAGGGGAATGGATATTGATGCCTTCGGACCCAATTTATCCTTTTTCTTCTCTAATGGTATAGATCCTGAATATGCGGTCATAGGTCGGGTCTCCAGAAAGATTTGGGCAAAGGCTATGAAACATAAATATGGAGCAAACGAAAGGTCGCAAATGTTGAAATACCACATTCAGACCTCAGGTAGGAGCTTACATGCCCAAGAAATAGATTTTAACGATATACGTACGACCTTGCAGGCATTATATGCTATTTACGATAATTGTAATTCTTTGCATACCAATGCCTACGACGAGGCTATTACCACGCCAACGGAGGACTCCGTAAGAAGGGCCATGGCCATTCAGTTAATTATAAATAAAGAATTGGGACTTACCCAAAACGAAAACCCGTTACAAGGCTCGTTTATCATAGAGGAGCTGACGGATTTGGTCGAGGAAGCGGTCTTACTTGAGTTTGATAGGATAACGGAAAGGGGAGGCGTGCTAGGTGCCATGGAAACCATGTACCAACGGAACAAGATTCAAGAGGAAAGCCTGCACTATGAAACCTTAAAACACAATGGCGATTTTCCTATTATTGGTGTCAATACCTTTTTAAGTTCAAAGGGCTCACCCACCATTCTGCCCGATGAAGTCATAAGGGCCACCACCGAAGAAAAGGAATATCAGATTAAAACATTGGAGCGTTTGCATGAAAGAGCAAATCAAGATGAGATATTTGAGAAACTTCAAAAAAAGGCCATGGCCAACGAGAATATTTTTGAGGAGCTGATGGAAGTAGCTAAACACTGCTCTCTAGGGCAGATTACCCATGCGCTCTTTGCAGTCGGTGGTCAGTATCGTAGGAATATGTAAGTGCCTTTTTACGAGCATTGTTCTGAGTGTGTTTGATGCTGATTTTAAGGTAGAGAAAGTTAAATTAAAAATGTGCTGCCTTTAGGTAAGCTATGTGAAACAATCTGTTTATCAGTGAGTAGAAGGTAGGTAAACAGATTGATACATGCTTTGCAAAGAAAAAACTCTTCTTAAGATACCTGAAACATAAATCTAATTAAGATTATACCTTTGGCTCCCAGCCTTTGGCGTACTCTCTTTTCCAGCTTTTCATAGCTTGTTCGTTGTTAAGTACCTTTCCTGTCTTTTGGTCTATGTTTAAGGTTTCACCTGCATCTTGTGCCATGTTTCCTAAGTGGCATAGCATCGTAGAAATACTAGCATCGTTAATCTCTGCATGCATGGAGGTGTCTCTTCGTATGGCATCAAAAAAGTTACCTACATGGTCCACATCCAAGTTTCCTTCGCCTCTGGTATTGGTAGTGGCACTTGCAGATTTTTCAAACTCGAACTTGAGGGCATTTCCTTGTAAATCAAACTGCTTATAAAAATTTCGATCTAACTGTATAATTCCTTTGCTTCCATAAATTGTAACGCCACGACCTGGTTGTTCTGGCATGATGACACCGCGGCTATGCCCTGTCCAGGTAATGAATTTGTTGTCGGGATACTTGAAGGTAACCTGTTGGTTGTCCACAAATTCCCAATCGTCGTCAAAGGTGTATTTTCCGCCAAAGGAAGTAACGCTTTCCGGTAGATCAACTCCTAAAGCCCAGCGACAAATATCAACCTCATGGGTTCCATTGTTATGCATTTCGCCAGTTCCCCAAGTTTTGAACCAATGCCAGTTATAAGGGTGTATATTGTCCCTGTAAGCCTCTCGTGGTGCCGGGCCTTGCCATAGGTCCCAATCCAATGTTTTTGGAACGGCAATTTCCTTGCCCTTGCCAATAGAGCCACGGTTATTGGAATAGTACGCCTCTCCCTTGTAGACTTCGCCTATCTCGCCGGCTCTTATGTCTGCAATGGCTTGGATAGATGTTTTAGCAGAACGCTGCTGGTTGCCCATTTGTACTTTTTTACCATATTTGTTCTGTGCGGCTACTAATAGTTCGTTCTCGTGTGGATTATGGCTACACGGTTTTTCTATATATACATGTTTGCCTGCCTGCATAGCCATAATCGCCATTGGTGCATGCCAGTGTTCCGGTGTGGCTATAAATACGGCATCCACATCCTTATCTTCTAGTATTTTTCTAAAATCTTTTTCAACTTTAGGAACATATCCAATATTTTTTTGGCACCAGATATTATGTGCTTCTATGATGACATCATCAACATCGCAATTATAAAGAATCTTAGCATTAGTGTTGGCATGAATTGCCCTAACGTGAGCCTTCGCCCTGCTGCGAACCCCGATTACGGCACAATTAATATGGTCGTTCGCACCTAATATCCTTGTATTTCCTATCGCAGTAAATGGCAGTCCGCCCAGGGTTAAGGCCAACGAGCCAGCTGTTGTCTTTTTGATGAATTCTCTTCTATTATTCTTCATGGTCTAGTTGTTGGTTAGTGGTTTTATTTTAATGTTCTTAAAACTTACATGGTCTCCGTGGTCCTGTAACAGGATTTGGCCACTTTCCAATTCGCCAAAATTGGGCCAGGTAACGTATTTACTTTCAGATACCAGTTTTCTGTAAGTATCACTTTTACGTTCGTATTCAAGCACCTTTGCTCCGTTAAGGTAGTGCTCTACTAGATTGTTTTTTGAGATAATATGTGCTGTGTTCCATTCGCCAATAGGGTTGATGGGTTTGTTAATATCGGCTTGGATAAGGTCATATAGCGAGGCGACTGTTCTGCTCCCTTCATGGTTTCCTAATTTTGCATCAGGATGTTTGTCATCGTCTAAAAGTTGATACTCTAGACCGATTGAAGACCCAGGCCCTTTATTTAATTCGGTATCCACATAATATTTAATGCCACTATTTGCGCCTTCGGTCAGTTTAAAATCCAGCATTAACTCAAAATCGCTATATTTTTCAGTGGTCACAATATCGCCACCTGCAGCAGATTCTTCTCCGCCCGAAGACAATACCGTAAGTACACCATCTTCCATAATCCATCCTTTTTCTGGGAAGCTATCCGATCTGGCACCTTTCCAGCCCTTGGTCGTTTGTCCGTCCCACAACATGTTCCAACCTTGGTCAGACTCGTTTTTGGTTAGTCGGTTTGTTTTATCTACCAGCGGTAAAGGGCTTTTTTGAGCATACCTATCAAGACTATCCGTGAGTATGCGAATATTTTTCCAAATGATTTCTGTTCCTGCTTTTTGCTCTTTGTTGATGGAGTGCACCTGTAGTCCAATAAATCCGCTGGCGGTTTGGTTGTCTACCAAATAGGAAGCCGGAACGCCATTAATCCATGTCTTAAGCGTATCTCCTAGAGCTTCTATACGATAGTGGTTCCAGTCGTTTTGTTTGAAGGCTAGTTTTGCGGCGGTATTGTCATCGGAAAGGGGATGTAACCATCCTCTTCTAGATTCATCATAAATACCAGCACTCCAAGCCCTGTCCGAAGGGTCTATTTCAATTTGATAGCCATGTACTCTTCCATCTCTGTAGTGGGGATAGCTATTGCTACGTATCTGTATGCCAGAGTTCATACTAGAGTCTACCTTGTATTCAAGTTCCAAGATGAAATCCCCATACATTTTATCCGATGTAAGAAAGGAGTTTGGTGTGTTCGATACCGTAGATCCAACAATGGTATTTTCTCTAACTTTGTAGGTAGCTTCACCACCTTTTTGCGTCCATCCGTTCAATGTTTCCTCATCAAAAAGTGAAACCCATGGGGTATCATCTTTTTCCTGTTCGGCGCAGGAATAAAAAAATAGGCTAATCAACACGAGAAGCGTAATTGGGCCAAATGTGATATATGGAATACGATTGGTTGTTCTTTTCATTTTAAGAAATTTGTTTTTCGGTTGTCCTAAAGATATAAATTTTGGTTGGGAAAAATTTCGATTTCAGACGGTATCAAATTTGATGGACTTTGAGATATCAAAAAAAAATATAATGGTTTTGATGCGAAGTCATAAATATTTTGATGGAAATGGTCCAGATACCGTAGTTGCAACCAGTACCTAAATATAGGAGGAGGTCATAGGAATAGATACTTCGTTGAGATGCCGAAACAAAGATTCGCCTGTTTTATGAGAACTAAGCATATATGGTAAGAGCTAACCAAATCTTAGTTTTTTACGTAGCAAATCATTCGGGTTTCATCTCAAATAAAATAAGGTATACTAAAAAATTGTGTTCTTTAAAAATTGATGGTTAGAGGTTAAAGCCAATGTAATGTTGTGGAATAAAACAACATTTAGTATTATTCTCACTTTCAATTTATAAAATTGAAAGAACAATGATAAATAGTAGTATTACCAAAAGCAGTAAAGGTTGAAGTACTTGCCTTTACCATTACAAAATATAGTTGGAGCTGGATATCAACCCAAGTTAGATAAGGATTGGACTAGATATCTGTGGTTTTACGAAATTCTCAGTGTTGTTTCTATAACAGTTGGAAAAACGTAACAAATATTGTTGAAATAAACTAAAATAAGCCATCTTCCTTAACGCTTTTACTAGGCTTACTTTCGTATTTTTAGTAAATAAATCAGAACGTAATAGAATGACAATTCTTTTCAAGTTTCAGGATATAATAGCTTCCTGCAAACGCTTATCCTCAATTTATAAAAGTATTCATAGGGCAAGAATATTGCTTCTTATCTTATTGTTTTTGGCAGTATTGCCGTTAGTTGGACAAGAATCTGGTGCTTTGTCGGGAGTATACAACCAAGTTTCGCTGCAAGAAGTGATTTTAGATTTAGAGAAAAAAAGTGGCTATAATTTCTTTTTTTTAAAAGATTGGATAACTCAGGATTCCATTACGACCATGTTTAACAATGAAGCTATTGTTTCCGTTCTGGAAAAGGTTTTGGACGGGACTACCTTGAACTTTTACATACTTGAGAATGAGAAACGCATTATCATATTGGAGAATACGATTGTATATGATGAATTACCACTTTATTTTTTTGGTAGGGATAGCAGCAATGTGAACGTTCAAACAACTAGTGGTGTCAGAAATGCACCACCACCTACTTTTTTTAACGAGGATGTACGCCAAACACGAAAAGAATATGGCGTTGCTAAAGTAGGTAAGGCGGATGTTGCCAAACTGAAATCGGCTTACGTATTACAAGGAAAGGCTTTTAATGCTAGAACGGGGGAGGTCATAGAAGATCTTGCCATTAGGGTAAAAGGGACGAACTTACTAGGTGTAACGAACGCTCAAGGTGATTTTGAGCTGGAACTACCTGCGGGCTATAATGTTTTGAGCATTAGAGCTATGGGAATCGCTGCTACGGAACGTGAAGTGATCATGTATAGCGATGGCAGTCTAAGCTTGGTGTTGGAAGAAGGTTTACAACAATTGGACGAGGTAGTCGTGGAAGCAGATGCCGCTAAGAACGTAGAAGATGCTATTACCGGGAGTGAACAGATAGATTCGGAGGAATCTAAAAATATTCCATTGGTACTAGGAGAGCGGGATATTTTGCAAGTGGCCAAAGCGCTTCCGGGCATATCGTCAGCAGGTGAAGGGGCTACAGGTCTAAATGTTCGGGGTGGAAAAACGGACCAAAATCTTGTACTCTTAGACGATGCCGTAATCTACAATCCACAACACTTTTTTGGTATTTTTCAGGCGTTGAATCCATTTACTACCAAAGGTGTTGATATATACAAAGGTGCTGTTCCTGTTGAATTTGGAGGGCGTCTATCCTCTGTTTTTGACATCCGCACAAAAAACGGGAACGTTGAGGAGATTTCCGGAGAAGGCTCCGTTGGTCCCGTTACCGCAAATCTGGCCTTGGAAATCCCCTTGAAAAAAGACAAGTCCTCCTTGGTCGTTGGGGCTAGAGGCGCTTATGCTGATTGGATTCTGCGTTCCCTAGATGATGAGTCCTTGAACAATAGTCAAGCTTCTTTCTTTGATGGTATTCTTAAATACCATAACAGAATAGATGATAACAATGAAGTAAAAGCTACCGCTTATTATAGTCGTGATGCTTTTAGTATCACTTCAGATTCGCTTTACAACTACAATAACAGGCTGTTTTCCGTCAGATGGGACCACAGATATAACGAAAAGACCAATGGCGCATTGGTCCTTGATAATAGCCGCTACGGGTTTGGAATTGATTTTGATGGTGAGGCCAATATAGATTTTAATCTGGATTATGCCATTGAGGAAACCGGCATGAAATATAAGCTTCGAACCAAGTTGAACGATACCCATACATTGGATTATGGTCTAACGGGCAAGCTCTATTCAGTAAACCCTGGCAGTATAGTGCCAAAGGGAGGAGCGTCGAACGTGAATCCGGTGTTCATAGATCAGGAACAGGCGTTGGAAGGTGCACTGTTCATTGGTGACGAAATCAATATCGGGGAAAAGTTTTTGGTGAACTTAGGACTTAGGTATGCTTTTTTTGCAGCTTTGGGTTCGGGTACCCAACGTACCTACCAAGAGGGGTTGCCAAAAAACGAGTCTACCGTTTTGGATACCATAAGTTATGGTAGTGGTGATGTGATCAAGACGTATGGCGGTCCCGAGGTCAGGGTCTCGGCACGCTATCTACTAAAACCTGACCTATCGATCAAAGCAAGTTTTAATAATTCATATCAATTTTTACATACCTTATCCAATAACACTACGGTATCGCCCATAGATACATGGAAACTATCCGATCTTAACATTGCACCCCAACAAGGGTACCAAGCTTCATTGGGTATCTATAAGAATTTCAAGGAAAATGAATATGAATTGAGCTTGGAGGGGTATTATAAGCGAATGGACAATGTGCTGGACTTTAAAACGGGTGCGGATCTCTTTCTCAACGAAAATGTAGAGACCGAGGTGTTGCAGGGCGACGGGAAGGCCTATGGTGTAGAGCTCTTATTAAAAAAGAATAAGGGAGATTTTAATGGATGGCTAAGTTATACCTATTCCAGAAGTTTGTATCGCTTCGATAGTGAGTTCAGTGAGGAACGCATCAACAACGGGGAATTTTTTGCCTCTAACTTTGATAAGCCGCACGACGTAAGTTTGATTACCAATTATAAGTTCAGTAGGCGGTATAGCCTATCGGCTAATTTTGTATACCAAACCGGTAGGCCCGTGACCTATCCTATAGGAACCTTTAGATTCAATAATGCGGATTTCGTGGCCTTTAGCAACCGGAACGAGTTTCGTATACCCGATTTCTACCGTTTGGACTTAGGTTTCAATATCGAAGGCAACCATAAAAAGAATAAACTGGCCCATAGTTTTGTGACCATTTCTGTCTACAATGTACTGGGAAGGAATAATCCCTACTCCGTATTTTTTGTTACCGATAACGGCGAGGTAAAGGCCCTACAGAGCTCTATTTTTGCCATTCCTATTCCTTCAATCACCTATAATTTTAAATTTTAAGGATAGTATTGGAAAATTAGAAATTATCAAAATTTGCTAGAATATGAAAAAAATAATCTTTATATCGTTTTTAGTCTTTTTTGCTCTAGTAAGCTGTGTGGAACCTATAGACGTCGGGCCGATAGTTAGCGGGTCTGCCAATTCTTCTGGTATTCTCGTTGTCGAGGCAAACCTTACGGACGAAGTAGGTAGACAACGGATTTTTATAAGCAGGTCTAGAAGTATTCAGAGTGATAGTACCGTCAATGTTCCAGACGATGTGCTTTTTAATCCCAATACACCGTTTATCTCATCTCGGGGATTGGATGTAGATCCTGAAGAAGCCGCGACTTTAGTGCTGAACATGAGCACTGGGAACCGCGTTGTATTTGTAGAAAGCGAACCGGGAATTTATGAGGCCCCGGAGAGCTTCTTGGCTGAAAGCGATATAGGGTACACATTGAACATCACAACAGCTGATGGGAAAAGTTACGCCTCTACCGAAATGCGTATGGTCGGCAGGTCTAACATTGATGGTCTATATGCGGAGCGCACGGTCTCCGATAGCGGTGTAGATGGAATGGGGATATTCGTAGATACGTCGGACCCTAATAACGAAAGCACCTTGTACAGGTATACTTTTGAAGAGACCTATAAAATTATAGCTCCAAATTGGAGACCTTTTGAGTTTGAAATTATTGAAGAGGGTGGAGAGCCTATTTTGGAAGAAGAAACCGGTGATTTTCTTGGATTTACGATTCCAGCTGTGGGTTTAATAGAGAAGAAACGTGAGGAACGCGTATGTTTTAAGACCAATCCCTCACAGGATATTCTACTGCTAGATGCGTCGGGCCTTTCAGGTGCTGTTTCTAAAGGTAATCAGCTACGGTTTATCAATAGCAACAATCCCATTTTATCGCATAGGTATAGTATATTGGTCAGGCAAATGACAGTATCGTTCGAGGCCTTCCAATTTTATGAGAACCTTAGAAATTTCACTCAGAGCGAATTGGTTTTTAGTCAGATACAGCCTGGGCCTTTAGAGGGTAATATCGTAAGTGAATCCGGTGAGATGAAAGTTATTGGTTTTTTTGATGTAAGCAGTGTAGCCATCCAAAGAATTTATTTTAACTATGAAGATTTTTATCCTGATGAGTCGTTGCCACCCTATTTTGGCACGGTAACCTGTGATCGGTTTTTAAGTCCGCCATTGGGTGATCCGGAACGTGACGGACCTTGTCCTCCGAATGAGGGACCACAACCATTAATACCGCAAATTAAGTTGGGACTTGTAGAATGGCTTGCTAGCAATGATCCAGGTGTCTGTGAAGGGCCATATCAAGTAACGCCAACAATATGTGGGGATTGTAATATTGTTGGAAGTAATATAGTACCTGAATTTTGGATAGAAGAATGAGAAAACTAATTTATATAGGAATTTTAACAATGCTGGTAGCATCAAGCTGTGTGGAGCCTTTCGATATATCAGCCGAGGTTAACCAAGGTGAAAATATTGAAACCTTTTTGGTGGTAGAAGCTACCTTGACAAATGAATTAAAACGGCAGGAAGTACTCTTGGGAAGGGGTAGAAGCTTTGCGAACGATTCGCTGCAACCTGTTGCTCAAAATGCAAGTGTTTCTGTTATTGATGCGAATGGAACTACGTTTTTATTCTCTGAAATAGAGCCGGGGCGTTACCAATCAAATCAATCCTTTCAAGCACTACCAAATATAACGTACCAATTAAACATACAAACCTCCGAAGGCAATTCGTATGCATCTGAATTGGAATCTCTTCCCGAAAGTGCAACGATGACAGCTGTTTATGCAGAACGTATTACGAATGATTTAGGTGTTGAGGGAGTCGCTATTTATACAGATTCAGAGCTTCTGCCAGGTGAAGCTCCATTTTTACGTTACCAATATGAAGAAACCTATAAGGTTATTGCGCCGTTGTGGTCTCCTTTTGATATGGTGGTAGTTGATCCTGACCCACCTATTACCCTTGATAGTTTTGATGTAGTACCTAAAGAACAAGAGGAGCGCGTATGTTATGGCGTACAACGTAGTAATCGTATCATTCAGGCTTTAGACCTCAATAGGACCGGTAACGAGGTCAGTGGAAATTTAGTACGGTTTATCCCAAGAGATGATTATATTATAAGTCATAGATACAGTATAATGGTGCGGCAGCTTGTCCAGTCCCCTGATGCCTATTCTTTCTACCGTATCTTAGAAGAACAGTCGGGCAACGAAAGTGTTTTTACTGAAATTCAACCGGGGTTTATTGAAGGGAATATGTCAAACACGAGTAGTCCTAGTGAAAAAGTACTCGGTTATTTTGAAGTAGCCAATGCAAGCCAAGTAAGAATTTTCTTTAACTACGAAGATTTTTTTCCAGATGAGAATTTACCCCCGTATGCAATAAGTTGTGTTTTTTTGGGAGCTCCACCGATCATAACCCCTGCTGGAACTTCGCCTTTAAAGGACGCCATTGATAGTGGCTTCTTTGTATATGTGCGTGATAATGAGGGTGAAGTAGCCCCGCCTGGGGGCCCGTATATGACTGCACGCAGGGCCTGTGGAGATTGCACTGTCTTAGGAAGTAATATAGTACCTGATTTTTGGACAGAATAATATAAGAATTATGAAGAAACATATCATTTTTAGTGCTCTTTTTTTAGTGTTTTCCTTAGTAGGATGGTCTCAATACATAGTAAAAACACCTACAGAGCTAGAAAATTTAAAAAAATTACCCCAAGAAAAGATATATGTAGATAACACCGGTCCTATAGTTTTTGCAGGAGAGTATTTGTATTATGCACTTTATTGTTTTAACGCACAAAGTAATAAGCTCACTACGATTAGTAGACTTGCGTACGTTGCTTTAGTAAATGATGAAAGGGAAATTGTTTTTGAGCATAAATTAAAGTTGCAAAAGGGCCTAGGGCAGGGCGACTACTTTATTTCTGCAAATGTGCCGTCAGGTACGTATAAGCTTCTAGGCTATACCCAATGGATGAAGAACAATGGACTTGCTCAAGTATTTAAGGATGATATCGTTATTATAAATCCTTATTTGGCAGATCAATCCAAGTTGTTGTCTACTAATAGTACAGATAAAAACAATGAGAGCGCTCTAGTAATGGCAGGTTCTAAGAAAATTGATTCTTCAACAGTTTCATTCTCAATAGATAAAACGAGTTATGGAAAAAGGGAAAAAGTAAAACTATCCATAAATAATTACAAAGGATATTTAGGAAATGGGGCTTATACTGTAAAAGTTTCACAGAAAGCACATCTGGGAAAGGATTCTTTTATGGATGCATTGACCTACGCCGATGTTTATTTTAATGCTGAAAAGCAAATTAAGCAGCAGGTTGGGGATAGTCTCTTTTTACCCGAACAACGCGGCGAACTTTTCTTTGGAACGGTAACTGATTCCAATGGCAGCCCAGTTGCGGATAAGCCTGTAGTAATATCCATCCCTGGAAAGGAATTTCTATTGAAATTCTCAAGGACCGATGAAGACGGTAATTTTTATTCCTACCTAAGAAAGGATTATAAAGTTTCAACAGCAGTGGTTCAAGTAGAAGATGAATCGGTCAAGTATAATATTAAAAAGGGAGCTATTGGCAATTTGGATTTGTTGGAGTTGACCTTCTTGGACTATGCTTTATCCGCAGCGGATAAAGAAACTATTGTAGCCCGCAGTGTTCACAATCAAATTGAAAATCATTTTTTTCAGGTAAAGCCAGATTCTATTTTACAGGGCGATGCCATCGATCCTTTCGATGGTGGAACACCGGAAACCCTTATTTTGGACGAATACACCCGCTTTCCTACTTTTGAAGAAACCATGGTAGAAATTGTTACGAATGCTGGGTACAGAAGCAGCGGTAAAGGAAATGATTATGTAAAGGTTGCACAGGATTATGAAACCTATGATGAAGAATTTAATGATTTTTCTTCCATTATTCTAATAGATGGTGTCTATATACCCAATCACGAAAAAATCAGAACCTTTGATGCGCGTAACATAGAAAAAATAAGTTTGATACGTGATAAGTTTGTTCTTGGTGGTACCGAGTATCAAGGAATCGTTTCAGTGGAGACCTTTAATGGTGATTATCTAGAAGCACATACCTATGAAAATAGTTCGGTTATAAATTTTAAAAAACCGGAACCGATAAAAAATTATTATAATCAAAGTTATGATTTGGAAGCCGATGAATTTTCTCGAATTCCAGATTATCGCAGCCTTCTTTTTTGGAAACCCCACGTGGTGGTCGATAAAAATAGTTACGAATTTGAGTTTTTCACCTCAGATGTGGAAGGTGAATATGAGGTTATACTGAATGGATTTACCTCTTATGGTAAACCAATAACACTTACTAAAACCTTCAGCGTTTCTGAGAATACAATGAATTAATCAGGATGTATTACTATCATATCAAATTCTTTGGAGTAGATGGGAATAGCTCAGGCTCATTATTAAAACAAAACTATGCATAAAGCTCCATAATCTCATTTTTGAACTTCTCACGGATGACCCTTCTTTTTAATTTTAGGGTAGGGGTAAGTTCCGCTTCTGCGCCATCTTCATGTATGGGTAGCCAAGGCGAACTGATCAGTTTAAACTTTTTCACCTGTTCAATATGACTGAACAAGGGGTTGTAGGCATCAATCACCTTTTGATACTTGGAAATAACTTCTTTATGTAGAATCATTTCATCCAACGTAGTCCAACCTAATTTTTTGTGCTGACACCAATTTTTTAGTGACGCTTCAGACGGCAAAATAAGGGCGGTCACAAATTTTTGCTTGTCGCCCACCACCATCATTTGTTCAATAAGAAAGTCTTCTTTCATCTTGTTCTCAATGGGAGCAGGGGCAACATATTTTCCTCCAGAGGTTTTTAAAAGTTCTTTTTTACGGTCGGTTATTTTTAGGAATTCGTGACCGGCGGCACCTGTTATCAATTTACCTACATCACCCGTACAGAACCATTTTTTCCCATCTATCTCCTTAAACACCTTGGCGTTGATTTCTGGTTTCTTGTAGTACCCTTGCATTATATTAGGTCCGTGGGCCAATATTTCACCTTCATCATCTGCATAGTTGCCATCTGATGAGTCTATTTTGAGTGAAACTCCTGGAATGGCATAACCAACAGTTCCTATAAAGGTTCCACCAGATTCTAAGCCATTAATCGTAAGCGTGGGTGAGGTTTCTGTGAGCCCATAGGCCTCACGGACTGGAATCCCAGCAGCACAAAATACACGGAGTATTTTCGAAGGACATGGAGCAGCGCCGGTAACAATTAAGCGAATATTGCCCCCAAGGGCATCGCGCCATTTACTAAAAATCAGTTTATTAGCGATTTTCCATTGTAGTTTTTTGGTAAATGAAAGTTTTTGGTCCAGCTCAAAATCATCCGTTAGGTCCAAAGCCCAAAAGAATAATTTTTTCTTAACCCCTTCAAGAACAAGTCCTTTATTGTAAATGGCTTCGTATACCTTTTCAAGGAGCCTGGGAACCGTCGTAAATGCAGCTGGTTTTACGCTTGCCAAATCTCCATCTGGACCGCTGAGGTTATCTGTGCCGCAGAAATAAACTGCCGCACCCCTATAGCAATAGGCAAAGGAAACCGCGCGCTCATACACATGGCAAAGTGGTAAAAAACTGATTACCTTATCACCGGCTGTTAACGGCAAAAATTTAGAAGTCTCCAAGATTACATGCAATATGTTTTTGTGCGATAACATCACCCCTTTTGGGTTCCCGGTGGTACCTGAGGTGTAAATGATGGTGGCCAAGTCGTCCTCTTTAATTCCAGTCTTTATATGTGCTACTTCATTTTGTTTTGATGAGTCGAAAACAGTCTCCCAAAAAGGACCTTTGGAATCTTGGTCAAATGCGTAAATGTGAGTCAGTTTGGGACTATTTTTCTGCGCTTGCATTAGTTTGTCAAACAAATCCAATCCACCGCAAAAAGCGGCTTTTACCTCGGCCTCGTTTAAAATATATTCGTATTCGTTAGGGCTGATTGTTGGATACATAGGAATACTGATCATTCCTGCCATTTGTATAGCAAAATCCATAATCACCCACTCTGGTCGGTTTTTATAGGACGTAATGGCAATTTTATCCCCAGGTTTAAATCCTAAATTCAATAAACCTGATGCTGCCAACTCCGCTAATTCTAATACCTTTTGTGAACTATAGAATTTCCATTGACCGTCGGCATCCCGGGCATTTAATGCATTGTCAATTGGGAAATTAGCTGCTTGGTGATACAAAAGGTCGAAGAGTCTTTGCATGGCGGAGTACGGTATTGGATAATTCAATTATAAGTCGATAAAAAACAGTTTAAGGTACAAATAATTTCCCTGTTTTATATTGTAGCGATCCTAAGTTTTCTTTTTTGCTTATAGAATGTTTTTTCTGTTATGTAGATAGTTTTATGTACTTCACAAAATACAATGTTCATCTGCTCGTTGGTAAGTTAAGTTGTCTTCACCATATCGATTACCTTTTGTTCCATCACCTTTTTTCGTATATCTCCTAGTTCATGAGGTTGAGAATCAACGTCGGTATATAAAGCTTCACGCGCATGGTGTTTGAAATAGATTTCAGCCGACTTGTCCTAAACTACATAATCGTCGCCTAAGAGTTGCATGAGCTGTATCATAGGGATGCGGTCTACCGCGAAAACATACTTGCTCCAAAATCGAGCCTACAAAATTTTTGTTTTTGTACGTGTAGCTGATTTTGATGCTGATATTTAGCAAGTCTTTGAAAATACCAATGATTTTTCCAGAACTCCAACGGTACCTAGTAGACTAGTTGAGACCGTATTTAATGAGTAGTCCTTTAGCAATGAATCGGGTAGCTATTTTAGCTATTTGTTGATAGAAAGACACGCAGTTGTAAGTTGGTATAAGTTATTCGAACATCAGACTTAAAAATTCCGCTACACAGGCTGGTTTTTCCGTGCCTTGGATTTCCACTTTGCAGTTCCAAGTAATTTTTAAGCCATTTTCGCCATATGTTTCTATTGAAGAAATGACGGTGTGCAGTCGAATTTGGCTGTCGACCAAAACGGGACTCGGAAACCGTACTTTATTCAATCCATAATTGACGCCCATTGTTGCTGAATCCACTGTTATGAGGTCTGTTAATAATTTGGATAAAAGTGAAACCGACATAAAGCCATGGGCAATTGCTTTTTTGAACGGGGAATGTTTTTTTATTTTCTCAAGATCCACATGTACCCATTGAAAATCTTGGGTAGCCTTCGCAAAATCGTTGATCATTTCTTGGCTTATCGTAAACCATGCTCCCGCAGGAAGGTCTTTGCCTACTAACTCTTCGAACTCTGTAAAATCTTTAATATGTAGTTGCGCCATGTTACTGAGTTTAACGTGCAGTTCCGCCATCAATGGTGAGACAAATTCCTGATACAAATCGAGCCTCGTCTGAGGCAAGGTATAGATAGCCGTACGCAATATCTATGGGTTGTGCAGCAGTTTTTAGTGGAATACTTGCCTTAATAGCATCTAAATGGGCTTCCGGAATATCAGCGACCATGTCGGTCATTGTAAAACCTGGAGCTACGGCATTGGCTGTAATGCCAAACTTACCTAGTTCCATGGTCCATGTCTTGGCCATGGCAATAACTCCGGCTTTGGTGGCGGCATAGTTGGTCTGTCCAAAATTTCCACGCAACCCCACGTTGGATGCCGCACTAACTATGCGGCCGTAATTATTTGCCTTCATATAGGGAGCAACAGCTTGGGAGCAAATAAACACCCCTTTCAGGTTCACGTCAATAACCGCATCCCACTCGTCCATACTCATTTTTTCTAAGGTACGGTCTCTGGTAATGCCTGCATTATTGATTAGAATGTCAATTTTGCCATGGGTGGTGTTGATGTTTTCGAATAGGGTGTCGATTCCCATTTTATCTGTAACCGAAACAGCATGATATCCTGCCACACCACCATTGGCAATGATATGTTCTGCTACTTGCTCCCCTTGGGGTAACAAATCAACAATAATAACTGTTGCTCCTTCTTTTGCAAATAATTCTGCAATAGCTTGTCCGATACCTCTTGCACCGCCAGTTACAATGGCGACCTTATCTTTTAGTCTCATATTTAATTTTTTTTCTAGTCTCTTGCTTCTATTTTCTAATCTACCATACGAACTACCAATTTTCCCTTTACTTCTCGCTGCATCATAGCTTCTAATGCTTTTGGGGCATCGGCAAGGGAATATATTTTATCGATATGAGGGTTTAATCTACCTTCAGCATACCATTGCATCAAGGTCGTGGTGTTTTGCATATTTTCTTTGGGTTGTCCCATGGCGAATCCGCCCCAAAAGACGCCTACTACGGAAGCCCCTTTTAACAAAGGCAGGTTTAGGGGTAGTTTAGGAATTTCTCCTGAGGCGAACCCTACGACCAAATACCTACCGTTCCAAGCCATGCCCCTAAAGGCTGCTTCTGAATAAGAGCCACCTATGGGGTCATAGATAACATCTACTCCCTTGTTTTTAGTAAGCGTTTTTATTGTCGACTTTAAATCTTCTTTGCTGTAGTTGATTGTTTCATTTGCACCGTAGTGTTTGCAGAGTTCTAGTTTCTCATCCGAAGAGGCTGCCGCAATAACATGTGCACCCATAAGTTTGCCCAGTTCCACAGCAGCAAGGCCAACACCACCTGAAGCTCCTAGCACGAGCAGGGTTTCTCCTTTTTGGAGTTTTGCGCGGTCTTTTAGCGCATAAAATGAAGTACCATAAGCCATCATAAAAGATGCGGCTACAGGGAACTCCATTTGCTTAGGTTTAGGAAAACAAGCATTTGCTGGCACTAAAACTTCTTCTGCCATGGCACCATGGGCTACAAAACCAAATACTTCATCGCCTACTTTTAGATGTTTCACGTCTTCCCCTATTGCCTTTACCACGCCCGCAACATCACTGCCTGGGGTAAAAGGTAACTCTGGCTTGAATTGGTACAAGCCTTGAATGATTAAGGTGTCGGGAAAATTAATACCACAGGCTCGCACACGGACTAAAACCTCTTTTTTGCCAGGTATTAAATCTGGGATTACCTCCAAGGTTAAGGAGGAAGGAGGGCCGTAACTATTGCATCGTATTGCTTTCATTTATGCTGAATTTGGTTCAGTATCTTTTGCTTTCCGCTGTTTGCTTTGCTTTTTTTGCTAATTCTAGTCTATAGCTCTTATTCTATTACCTTCAATACCAATTTCCCCTTTTTATCTCCAGTAAACAAACGGGTATAGGTTTCAGGAAAGTTTTCAATACCTTCATAAATGGCTTCGCGGCTTTTTAACTTGCCTTCGGCCATCCATTTACCAAGCTGCATGGCACCTTCAGTATAACGATCTGCATAATCAAATACGACCATACCTTGCATTGTAGCGCGATTTACGAGCAAGGATAAATAGTTGCTAGGTCCTTTTATAGCAGTTTTGTTGTTGTATTGGGAAATGGCACCACAGATAACGATGCGGGCGTGGCGACGTAATCTAGTCAAAGCGATGTCCAAAATATCACCTCCTACATTGTCAAAATAAACATCGATGCCTTTTGGACAATATTCTTTCAACTTAGTTGCCACATTTTCGTTCTTGTAGTCAATACAGGCATCAAAGCCGAGTTCTTCTACCACGTATTTGCATTTATCGGCCCCGCCGGCAATTCCTACTACGGTACAGCCTTTGATTTTTGCCACTTGCCCTACAACACTACCTACGGCGCCTGCAGCACCGGAAACCAATACCACATCCCCTTCTTTTATTTTTCCGACTTCGGTAATGCCAAAATAAGCGGTCATCCCCGTCATTCCTAAGGTTCCAATATACGTAGGTAAAGGAGCTATTTTAGGGTCTACAGGGTAATAGCCTTGTCCATCGGTTACCGCATATTGTTGCACGCCACCGGTACCTGCAACGTATTGACCCACTTGAAAATCTGAATTTTTTGATGTGATGACCTCACCGACCGAGCCAGCCCGCATCACCGAACCGATTTCCATTGGGGCAATGTAGGATTTGGAATTATTCATCCATCCGCGCATGGCAGGGTCTAAGGAAACATAATGTTGTTTTATCAAGATTTGCCCTTCTTCAATATCTGGAATGGGATTGCTTACTAAATTCCAGGTTGATGCATCGGCTTCTCCTGTAGGTCTTTTTACGAATAGTAGTTGTTTGTTCATTGAATGCTATTTTTATATCATTCCCGAGAAGGCGGGAATCTAGTTTTGTACTGTATTAATGTTCATTAATAATACGTTTACTTCTTTTTATTAGAAAAACTGGCAACGTAGGCTTCCATTTTTGCTCTTATTTCAGGTTTCCACCAAAGCTCAGAAGCTTCCTTGAGTGCATTTCCAGCTTTTAAATCCAGTTTGTCCAGTAGGTGTTTTCGAACTTTGTATTTGGTGTTCACCAGAATTTCTTGGTCGGCTTGTAAGTATTTTTTCATTTGCTGCTCGGCCCTATCTACTACATTTTCCAAGGGAACTAATTCATCTACCAATCCAGCTGCTAGCGCTTCTTTTCCAGACAATAATTTACCTTCAATAATATAGCGACTGGCCCGTCCATTACCCATCCAAAAGGCATATATTTCGGTTAGGTTTTGACTGATTTGTATATTAACAGCTACTTCATTGAGTCCAATAACATATTTGTCGCCTTCAGCCATATAGCGATTATCGCTCGTGACAGCCAACACGCAACCACCAGCCGGGGAATGGCCCGTAATGGCAGAGATAAAAGGTTTTTTAAACTGCACCAGCTCTAGATATAAGGCCCCAAAATCGTTAAAAAAGGAAGTGATTTCTGCTTTGTTGTATTGAAACAGTTCGATTAAATCCAGTCCAGCAGAAAAATAGTGTGGTTGCCCAGTTAGTATAACACCTTTTACCTCAGGGTCTTTTTCTAAGGAAGCAAACACTTGGCGGAGTTCGTTTACCATATCACGGTTAATGGCGTTCACTTTTCCTCGGTTCATTTGAACTAAGGCATAGCCTTTTTTTTGCGTAAGTATAACGTTTTTCATAGTTGTTTATAAAGATGTACCTCCATCTAAGGTGATGGTTTGTCCAGTTACGAATTTAGAGTTATCGGAAGCGAGCCAACAAATAGCTTCAGCAATTTCTTCGGCTTCTCCAAAGCGGCCCATGGGAATCATGTGTTTGAGTTTTTCTTCTATGGTGGGGCTAGATGCTAATAATTGGTCCAATAAAGCAGAATGGGTAAAACCCGGACAAACCGCATTAATACGGATTTTTTTTCGACCGTATTCCAAGGCTGCAGATTTGGTCATACCCACAACAGCATATTTACTAGCGCTATACGAAAGGTTGTTGCCAGATGCTTTCAATCCCGCTAAAGATGCCACGTTTACTATGTTTCCATATCCTTGTGCCGTCATCTGTTGTAATGCTACTTTCATACAATAAAAAACACCAGTCTGGTTCACAGCAATTACATTATGCCAATCCTCATGGGTATGTTCTGCGGTTTTTAGTTGTTGTTTTCCGCCGATTCCGGCGTTATTTACCATCACGTCCAATTGGCCATGAGTTGCCACTGTTTTAGAAATTAAGGCTCCAACCGCATCAAATTGAGTGACATCGGTTTGTATCGCTTCTGCCTTGCCACCGGCTGCTACTATTTGACCAGCTGTATTTACGGCATTGTCCAGGTTGATGTCGGAAACAACGACTATGGCTTCGTGTTTTCCAAATAGTTTTGCCGTGGCAGCTCCGATACCGCTTCCAGCACCTGTGATAATGACTATTTTATTTTTTAGGTTCATAAATAAGGCTTTAGTTTTCATTCCGGCGAAGGCAGGAATCATTTTGTAATATTTCTCCTTAATCCTTCAGGTTTAATAATCCAATTAAGTAGTAAATCTTTCAATTCTAGCTGGTTTTCTATGCCTTAGGCTACTTCAATACAAATCATCAATCTGATTTTTTTGAATGGCCTGCCAAGCGGTGGTGCAACATAATTCTGACGCTTTATTGAGCTTTGCAAATTTTGGGTCGCTCGTATAGCCATGTTTGTAGCGGTAATAGATTTGCTGTGCTATCACCGCAATTTTAAATAGCCCGTACACATAATAAAAAACCAAATTATCTATGCTTCTGCCACTCTTAAGAGCATATTGCTGTACAATGTCTGTTCGAGAAGGATTACCTTCCATCACGGTAGGTGAGGGGAGACCTTGTTTCATAATATCAGGGTCATTCGCAGTAATCCAATAGCCTAAGGAAGTGCCCAAATCCATCAACGGATCGCCTAGCGTGCACATTTCCCAATCTAATATTCCTGAAATTTCTGTCCAACTATCATCCTTAAATACTACATTATCATATTTAAAATCATTATGTATGAGGCTGTGGTCATAGGTTTTGGGTTGATTCTCCTGCATCCATGCCATCACTTTTTTGGCCACAAAAATATCATCAGTTGCCGCTGCAAGGTATTGCTTGCCCCAATTGGTAACCTGTCGTTCAACATAGCCTTCTGGTTTTCCTAAATCTGCAAGGCCAGCAGCTCGATAATCTATTTTATGAAAGGCGACAAAAGTATCTAGCCACGTATTGGCAATGGTTTTAAAGTCATGTGGTGTTATGGCTTTTTGCCTAGCGGTTTTCGCTGTTATTATTTCGCCATCAATCTTACTCATAATAAAAAAAGGAGCACCCAAAACAGTCTTGTTTTCGGTATAAGCATAAACTTTTGGTGTCTTGTCAAAAACCGGATTCAAGTGGTGTAGTACCTTATACTCCCTGCCCATGTCATGACCGCGTTTTGGTGCTGAAAACGGAGGTCTACGCAGTACGAACTCCTTCCCTTCAACCTCCAACAAATAAGTTAAATTGGAATAACCGTTCGAAAATTGATGCACTTTTAGGTCGCTTTTGACGGAATGTATCAGCGCGTGCGCTAACAAAAACTGTTTTAGCTTTTCTTCTGGAAGTTCTTCGCCTTCGCGGACCGGTTTAGTGGTTGGGTTCACTTCCATAGTTAGAGCGTGTTGTATTTTTTGATAGTGTTTTTCCCCAATTGACTCATGTGAACTTCATCCGGTCCATCGGCTAGGCGGAGTATCCGTGCCGAGGCATAGAAATGTGCCAAAGGCGTATCATCGCTTACGCCTTTTCCGCCCATGATCTGTATGGCGCGGTCTATGACGGCTAGGGCCATGTTTGGAGCCACGATCTTAATCATAGCGATAAGGTCTTTTGCTTCCTTGTTGCCCAGTTTGTCCATTTTATCGGCAGCAGAAAGTGTCAATAAACGGGCTTGCTCAATTTCGCAGGCCGATTTTGCTATATCCTGGCGGATACTGCTGTAAGTATCCAAGGTGCGACCAAAGGGTTTGCGTTCCACTGTGCGTTCCGACATGAGTTCTAAGGATCGTTGTGCCATCCCAATAAGCCGCATACAATGATGAATGCGACCGGGTCCCAAACGCCCTTGGGCAATTTCAAATCCTTTTCCTTCACCCACTAAGATATTCGATTTTGGAACTCGGACGTTTTTCAATATGATTTCCGCATGGCCTTCTGGCGAATCGCTATAGCCAAAAACCGGTAAATGCCTTACAATTTTAAGTCCTGGCGTATCCATGGGAACCAAGACCATACTTTGTTGTACATGCCTAGGGGCATCAAAATCACTTTTTCCCATAATTATGGCAATTTTGCAATGTGGGTCCATGGCTCCGGAGGACCACCATTTTTTCCCATTAATGACATAATCGTCTCCATCAGTAACTATAGCTGTTTCAATGTTGGTGGCATCTGAGGAAGCTACATCGGGCTCGGTCATTAAAAAAGCAGAGCGTATATGCCCTTTCAACAAAGGTTCAAGCCATTTTTTTTGCTGTGTCGGAGTGCCGTATTTGGCCAAAACTTCCATATTTCCGGTATCGGGCGGACTACAATTGAAAATCTCCGAAGCCCATATCATCCTACCCATAATCTCCGCCAAGGGCGCATATTCCAGATTCGTGAGTCCGGGACTAAAATTTCCATAACCACTAGGTAGAAAGAGATTCCAAAGACCTTCCGCCTTGGCCTGGTCTTTTAAAGCCTCCAAGCCCGGCCACTTGGTCCAAGCATTTCTTGGGTCAAGATTAAAAGTATCCACCTCACGCTCTACTGGAAGCAGATGTTCGGAGATAAAGGCCTTCAATTTTTCTTGAAGTGTTATTGATGTTTCGCTATGGTCAAAATTCATGTGTTCGTTTTATCCTGAAATTAAATATCCACCATCGGCAGCATATACACCACCGGTCATATAGGAGCCAGCATCCGAGGCTAAGAGCATGACCAAGCCTGCCATTTCATCTGGTTCTGCCATTCGTTTTAAAGGTACCATTTGTTCGTAACCAGCAACTAATTTTTCGTTGGACCATAGACTTTCGCTAAACTTGGTCTTAATGAGTCCGGGACATACCGCATTAGAACGGATACCATAACGGCCCCATTCCTTTGCTTGATTTTTGGTCATCATAATCAATGCTGCCTTGGTCATACTGTACAGTCCTAATTTAAACCCAGGATGAATCCCTTCAACTGACGAAATATTGATGATACTGCCCCCTTGCGCCTTCATGTGAGGTTGCACCAAGTTGGAAAGTAACCATGGTGCTTTTACATTGATATTCATAATCTTATCAAACACGGCTTCATCGGAGTTTTCTAAAGGGCCGTAATACGGATTGATAGCGGCATTATTGACTAAAATATCGACACGGCCATATGTAGCAATAGTTTGTGAAATTAAGTTTTCGCATTGTGCTTTGTCGCCAATATGGCAAGCAATGCCAATCGCTTCCAACCCCATTTCTTTAAGTTCATGGGCAACCGTATCTACGGCATCCTGTTTTCTGCTGCTGATCACCACTTTTGCTCCGTTCTCTGCCAAACCTTGGGCAATGGATTTTCCAATACCCTTGCTGGAGCCAGTAATGATAGCTACTTTACCACTCAGGTCAAATTTCTGTTTTATACTCATTGTTTTGTTATTTCACTTTGCACTGAACGTGGTTATACTTTGTTTAATCAATTCTACCAGTTACTTCACATTTCATTAGTGGTCAGCCCAATTTTGCAGATGTCTTAGGAAAAAACCTTTTTGTCAGAAACTATGGTCAATGCTTTGCCGTTCATTAAGATTTCTGCCAGTCCCATTGTTTTGGGTAACTCGTAGGTAAAGTAGAACTCCATGGTGTGAATTTTACTTTCATAAAAGTCGCTGCTGTTTTCGGTAGCTCCCCTAATCAATTCTTCTTGTGCTTCTCGAGCCATATCCAACCAAAGCCATCCAACTAGAATAGTAGAGAAAAATTCCATAAAGGGAGTAGCATCTGCCAAGAAGCGTTCGTAATCCCCTTTCATGGCGTAACCCATAAGCGATTGTAATACTTTTTGGGTCAATTCCAGTTTTTCACCTAATTTATTGGCATAAGGTACAAGCGATTCGTGCGCCATACTCGCCTTAATGGATTTGGTAATTTCCTTGGATAATAATTGAAGCGCCTTGCCATTTTCCATCGTTACTTTTCGACCTAATAAATCTTGGGACTGGATGCCTGTAGTACCTTCATAAATAGAAAATATACGGATATCGCGCAAGTATTGCTGCAAAATATAATCGGAGCAGAAACCATAACCTCCTAAGACTTGTACGCCATTGTCTACCGCAACGCGACCCATTTCAGACGGATACGTTTTTACAACAGGTGTCAGTATCTCTAATAGTAATTTATATCTTTTTCGTTCTTCTAAATCGGTATGTGAATTAGAATAGTCATGATATTTGGCGGTAAGGAAGACCAAACTCAACGAGCCTTCCGAAACTGCTTTTTGTAACAAAAGCATCCTGCGTACATCCGGGTGGTTAATAATTAATGTTTGTTCTTGTTGCGCGTCTTTTTTACCTGTACTGGTCAGTTTTCGGCCCTGTGCCCGTTCGTGAGCATAGTTTAATGAGGCATGATAAGCTGCTGTTGCGATAGCTGCCGCACCCCTGCCAACGGCAATACGTGCGCCGTTCATCATTAAGAACATATATTTTAAACCTTGGTTTTCCTCGCCCACAAGCCATCCTTGACAATCTTGCTTGTCGCCGAAGAATAAATGTGTAGTACAGTAGCCTTTTTGACCCATTTTTTCAAAATCAGCTACCGTTTGCACATCGTTGTACGCTAGATTGCCATCTGCAGCCGGCCTGTGTTTGGGTACTACAAAAAGTGAAATGCCTTTGGTTCCAGCAGGTGCTCCCTTAACGCGCGCCAAAACAAGGTGTACTATGTTTTCGACACCTTTGTAATCGCCACCAGAAATAAATATTTTTTGACCGTGGATTTTATAGGCATCCCCATGAGCTTCCGCTGACGTTGTAATATCGGATAATGAACTCCCAGCTTGTGGCTCTGTTAAACACATAGTACCTCCCCAACTGCCATCTAACATTTTAGGAACATAGGCAGTATTCAAGGCTTCATTACCAAAATGGGTAATCAGTTCCGCTGCTCCAATGGTAAGTCCGATATAGCCAGGTAGATGGTTATTTGCTGCCTCTTGAATGTAGCCCGATGCATTAATGACCATTGCCGGAAGTTGCATGCCGCCATCTTTATATGGGAAAGCTCCCGCAATAAACCCCATTTCCCCACCTGCTTTCATGTACTTGTTCACTTGTGGATGCACGATAATTTCACCATCCTTAAAATGAGCTGGACTTTCGTCCATCTCTTTAAAATAGGGATACATTTCTTTGTCTGAAAATTCTTTAACCGAGTTTAATAGTAGGTCGATGGAACCGATATCATAATCGGAGTAGTTGGGTAAGTTTAGGACATCTTGCAGTCCATGAACCTTATATAATATAAACTTAAGGGATTCTAAATCGATATACTCGTTTACCATGATGGAGTCAACTTTAAGATTGGACTTCAAGGTAATCCAATTTATGGCCAATTTCATTAAACTGGTTTAATAAACAAAAATACGGTTGGGTAATTTTTTTTTTTGATGTTGCAATACATGTTGAGTCCTTGATGTATTTGCGCTTTAGGCTTTACAATCAGAGAAGATTTAATAACTTATATTTATAACATAGATAACGAAAACGCTTTAGCTTATGGATGCAGTCTCTAATGCCATTTTGGCCGTCTCGTTGATCATAATCATGTTTGGTATGGGACTTTCTTTAAGTATGCGGGATTTTGCTGCTGTATTTCTGCGTCCCAAAGCTATTATTATAGGGCTAGTTTGTCAATTGATAGTGCTACCCATTGTGGGTTTTACTTTAATTAAAATTTTTACATTGCAACCAGATATTGCTATTGGTGTCATTATTTTGGCAGCTTGCCCCGGTGGACCTACATCCAATTTGATTACCCATTTGGCCAATGGTGACACGGCACTTTCGGTCTCTATGACGACTGCCTGTAGCTTGATTACCTTGCTTACGATACCCTTTATTGTTAATCTGGGCTTGCAAGAAGTGCTGGGAGCGGGCACGTCGATTCAGTTAAATATTTTACAAACCATTTTGCAAGTATTCATTATAGTCATCGTACCGGTAGCGCTAGGGATGCTTTTAAAATCAAAACGCCCAATCTTTTCCCTTCGGATGCAGAAGCCGGTAAAGCGTGCTTCGGGTATCTTTTTTGTTGTGGTGCTGTTAGCGGTTATTATTAAAGAAAGTGAATTGTTGTTTTCAAGTCTGGATGAAGCCGGATTGGTTTCTTTGAGCTTAAATCTCGTTACCATGGCTATAGGCTACGGTTTGGGGTATCTGTTTAAGCTCTCCCTTAAGCAAAGGATTTCGATTACTATTGAAGGTGGTATTCAAAATGGTACTTTGGGTATTAGTATTGCCACTATTTTATTGAACAATACCGCCTATGCTATTGCACCGGCTGTTTATGGTATTATCATGTTTTTAACTGCTGGCTTATTTATTTTTTGGAGTAGTAGGCAAACTGGGAAAGTAGTCGTGGAAAGCTAGTGGGATTGGTGGTTTCAAGTTTCCGTTGTCTCCCATTTTAACGGGTAGATTTTAGCTGGTAGTAATAGTGTATGGCGCATAGCGCATAGCATTATTGTGGTTGTATTTGAGTTTATTCATTCTTTCCCCAAACGTTTTCGAAGCTTAGAAAGACCTACGGGTGTAATCCCCAAATAAGAGGCAATAAGATATTGAGGTACGCGTTGGAGGAGGTCTGGGCGTTTTTGTAAAATCCTCCTATATCGTTCCTCGTTACTGCGATGGTTGAGGCGATCTACCCGATGTAACATTTTGATAAAGGCCTCTTGCATGGATAATCTTCCAAAGCGCTCCAATTGGTGCGAGCGGTCAAAGGAAGCTTCGGCCAAATCCTTTCTAACGGCAAGAATAGTGCAGTCCTCCACCGCTTCTAAAAAATAATTGGATGGCGTACCTTTCACATAGGCCATTAAATCGGTAAAAAAGACATCTTGGGTATAAAATTCAAGTACTTTAATTTCACCTTCCTCCATCTTGTAGTAGGAGATACAGCCACTATCCAGATAATAGAAATAATGCACCGTTTCGCCTTCAGAAATCAAGCGTTCTCCCTTTTTGAGTTTGATAACATCATAAAAGCTAAGGGCATCCTCTAGAAGGTCGCCATCTACAGGGGTATAGGACAGCACCTTTTTTTTGATGTTTTTAAACGTATAGATGTTGGTAGGGTGTTTCAAGGTTATGGTGTAATCTGATGTGCGCTAAGATAAGCATTTGAGGTATCATATGCGGTGATGGTTAGCTGAGTTGGTCTTGAGAAACTCAAGCTAATTTGATTGTTATTGAAGCCCTGTACTTCTTAAAAAGGAATTCAGAATTAATCTGAAATCGGTACCCCCAATTTATAGATTTTGCCATCAAATGCACACACATATAGCTCGTTATCATTGTCCGTTCCAAAGGAAGCGATGCTCAATCTAGATTCCAATACTAGTTCAATAGTATTGTCTGCGGTGTTCAATGACCAAATACGGCCACTAACAAAATCACCATAAATATATTTACCATTTAGCGAAGGTATGGCAGCACCTCGATAAACAAAACCACCGGTTATGGAACGGTCACCATTGTCGTGGCCATATTCAAATACCGGTGCAGTAAGTCCGGTTGTTTCACAATCCCCAGAAAAGCAAGAGGTACCCTCAAGAATTTTCCAGCCATAATTGCCGCCGGAAGTAATTATATTTATCTCCTCACGTTCACCTTGGCCAACATCACCGGTCCAGAGCGTCCCATTTTGCATATCAAAACTCATACGCCAAGGATTGCGAAGTCCGTAAGCATAGATTTCGGGTCTTACCTGTGCATCGTTTACAAATGGGTTGCTGGAAGGAATGGCATAATTTAATCCGTTTTCGCGGTTATCCACATCAATTCTTAGGATATTCCCCAATAGGTTACTCCTGTTTTGGGAGTTGTTGTCAGGGTCTCCACCTCCTCCGCCATCACCTATGGCAATATATAAAAAACCATCGGGGCCAAAAGAAATCTGACCACCATTATGGTTGGTAAGCGGTTGTGGGATTTCTAAAAGAACCTCCTCGCTACCAGCATCGGCTACATTTGCATCTGCGGATACCGTAAATCTTGAAATAACGGATAACGATGCGGTTGGTGTGTAATAAACATAAAAGTATCCGTTACTATTATAATTGGGGTGGAAGGCTAATCCCAATAGGCCCTGTTCACTAGTGGTAGAAATGTTGGTGAGATTCAAAAAATTGGTAGTGGTCATTGAGGCGGGATTATTTTCAAAGACCACAATACGTCCTCTTTTTTCAACCACAAAAAGGCGATTGGTATCATCGACAGGTGTCTGAAGGTCCAAAGGCTGACTAAAAGATAAGTTTGGAAATGGGTCGATAAGAGCAATGGTTTTTCCTTCCTCATCAATTAATTCTATATTGGAGTCGTTGGAATCACAAGAAAATAGGATTATTAAAAGTAGGGCTGTAAATAATTTTAAAATCTTCATAGCATGTAGGTTTTACTATCATATACGGAGGTAAATACCCAAATGGATTATTTGGATAATCTTAAATTATGCTAAAGTTTTCCATATCATATTTTGAAAAGCGCAAAAGAGTTGTGAACCAAAAACAAGAGTTACGGAATTAATCACAAGCAAAGCATAAAAAGTATACGCAGAAGTTCTTGCTTGGCAGGTATTGTAGGTAGGTGTTAATATGGTAATAGCATTAGGGTACTTTATTAATGAAGCTTTTGCCTTTTCGTACTCTTTAAATGGAACAGCTCAAAATCTTAATTGTCTATAAAAATTTAATTTTCGGCATCAGGTTAGTTTAGGTCAGTTTGGTGAAGGGATTACTGGAAACTCCATTTTTAATTCTTTATTTGAGTTATGCCGAGTGAATAAGCTTAATTAGTTATCTAAACTGTGTTTGTATTTTAACTTGTACGTACAAGTTAAAATACCTATATTTCCTTTTTAATTTAGCTTATTTTAACAGAATAGCTAACGTAATTAAATTATGAAGCCAGAAATCACGAATAGCAGAAGATTGTTTATAAAGAAACCTGGGCTGCGTGTTACTAGATTTTTATTCGTATCGAGCGGCTTGGCAAAGACTATTGTCTTTCTGGTGTCGCCAATAAAAATTCCTATTTTACACACACCTAAGGGCCTATGCCAGTACGTTTCTCCCAAAGTGGGATTGTACGCTAGTTTTGGATACTATTTTTTCGGACTTAAACTTTGCAAGTCTAAAAGGGTTAGGGCTTAAGGAGGGTCAGTTGCGCCACGAGGATTCCCTTGAACGTTTGGACGGTTTAATGAAAAGATATCATTTGCCTGTTTCTGCTTCCTCCTATGGAGATAGGTTTCAATATGTGCAAGCCCGATGAACATTAAACTAGTTTAGAGGATATCATGAAAACCTTTAAATGGATATAAATTTTATAAAGAAAATATTATGAGAATCGCCATGCTAGGCTCTGGTTTTATCGCCCGTTTTTATGCTGAATCATTACACGCGCAACGCCGCAAGGACCATGTGGTCATGGTCTATTCAAGAAACAAGGATAATGCGAAACGCTTTTCCGATGATTATGGACTTCCACATTTCAGTACCAATATGGACGAAGCCATTGCTCATTCTGAAGTGGATATAGTACTCATAGCGCTTCCCAACCACTTGCACGAAGCTGCTGTTATGGCCTGTGTAAAAGCAAAAAAACATGTCATTTGTACCAAACCACTCGGTCGAAATGCGGAAGAGGCCAAACGTATGCTCGATGCCGTTGAGGGAGCCGGAATTTTTGGGGGATACTTAGAGGATCTTTGTTATACGCCAAAATTCTTAAAATCTATGGAGAGTGTAAAACGTGGGGATATTGGCAGGGTGCTATGGGCCAAATCTCGCGAGGCCCACCCTGGACCTCATAGCGACTGGTTTTGGGACAAAGAAAAATCTGGCGGTGGGGCCATTATAGATCTCGGTTGCCATTGCGTGGAAATCAGTCGGAATTTTATCGGTAAAAATATAAAACCTTTAGAGGTTATGTGCTGGGCAGATACCCAAGTGCATCCCATTGATGCCGAAGACCATGCTATTGGCCTTGTTAAATATGCCAACGGAGCAATAGGTCAATTTGAGGTTAGCTGGACGTTCAGGGGTGGTATGGACCTCCGCGATGAGGTCATGGGCACGGAAGGGACTATTTGGGTGAATAGTTTTTTACGTACTGGTTTTGAGATGTTCACTACAGGAAAAGGAGGAGACGGCTATGTGGCTGAAAAGGCGGAATCCAATACAGGTTGGTTATTTCCGGTAGGTGATGAGGCGCACGAATTGGGCTATCCTCACATGTTTACAGATATGTTTACGGCGATAGAGGAAAAACGAGAACCCTTAGAAACCTTTTATGATGGCTACGTAGTCAATGCTATTTTGGATGCAGCATTCAAATCTGCAGAAACAAAACTTTGGGAACCTGTAGTATTGGAAGATTGGCGTGGTGACGAACCAAATGAATCCGAAAAGAAATGGCATTCCTATGATGATGAACATTATTTGATTAAAGAAGAAGTCTTGCCAAACGGCGATATTACGGTCATTTTAAAACACAAAGAAACGGGGGATGTCTCTAAAGTGACTATGACTTAGGAAATATATCTTATAATTTTAAGTACTGACAGTCGAATCTAACGATTATGAATTTCAAGAACACGACATACATCATCATGGGCGGCACCACAGGAATGGGACTTGCTGCGGCCAAGGCCTTAAAAGAAAATGGGGCGAATCTCCTAGTGATAGGCAGAAACGAGGAAAGTTGCAAGGCTGCGGAACAGGAATTGGGTGCTAATACAGTAGCCCTTTCTGGAGATGCAACAGATGCCAAAACCATGCAAAAAGCGATAAAAATTGCACACGATAGGTTTGGAATTATAACAGGACTCTTTCATGTGGCAGGTGGTAGCGGTCGCCGTTGGGGCGATGGGCCATTGCATGCCATCACGCTGGAAGGATGGAACAAGACCATGGAGCTGAACCTTACCTCCATGATGCTTTCCAACCAAGCTATGGTTAATTATTTTTTGAAACATAAAGCTACAGGGGTCATTCTAAATATGGGGTCTGTTTTAGCCTACTCACCTTCGCCTAAATATTTTGTAACCCATGCTTATGCTGCAGCGAAATCGGCCATTATAGGGTTTTCAAAATCTATAGCCGCGTATTATGCGGAAAATAATATTCGTGTAAATGTAATTGCGCCCGGTCTTTTTAGTACCCCAATGGCACAAAGGGCCGTCGAGGATGAAAAAATCCTTAGGTTCATAAAAACAAAACAACCTTTAGACGGTGGACGTCCCGGCGAGTCCGAAGATATTAACAATGCCGTCTTGATGTTTCTTCATCCTCAATCCAAATTTATCACCGGTCAAGTTTTGGCCGTAGATGGCGGTTGGACCTTGAGCGAAGGGCAATATTGATTGGAGCTTTATGATGGAAAAACACTATTTAGGAATCGATATCGGAGGAACAAAAATAAAAGTTGTTGTTCTTGATGAACACGGCACTATCCTTGAGAAAAATGAGGCGTTGACCGAGGACGGTGCATCCGAACAGGAACTTTGGAAGCGAAAAATAATTGCAATTATTCAGCAAAAAACTAAGCAGTATGGTGAGACCAATCAAAATGGTCTTAGTATTGGAATTTCCGCACCCGGTCTGGTCGATTCAAAAGATAAAATGACACTTCACATGCCAGAACGTTTAAAGGGTATTGAAGATTTCAATTGGTCGTCGGAACTCGGTCGGGATATTAGTGTGATAAATGACGGACAATCTGCCTGTCTGGCAGAATACGAGTCTTTTTACCAAACCAAAGGCGTTCTCCATTTTTTAATGCTGACTTTGGGTACGGGAGTTGGCGGCGGCATTATTATCAACGGGCAATTATATCAGGGAAACCTGCAGCGTGCTGGGCATGTTGGGCACATGAGCGTAGACTACAATGGTGCACCAACAATGACTAATATGCCCGGTAGCTTGGAACACGCCGTAGGTAATTTTTCGATTTCCGAACGTACAAACGGACAGTTTAATAGTGTTAGAGAGCTTGTAAATGCCTACGGAAAAGGAGATCCCAAAGCTGAAGTTTGGTGGTTGGAATCCGTTCAAAAATTAGCCATCGGTTTGGCTTCCTTAACGAATATACTCGCCCCTGAGCTTATCGTTTTAGGCGGAGGAATTTCTGCTGGGGCGGGAAAGGACCTTTTTGAACCGCTTGAAAAGTTTATGTCCGACTACGAGTGGCGACCGGGTACTTATCAAACCAAAATTAAAGGTGCAAGATTGGGAGCATACGCAGGTGCTATAGGAGCGGCCTATTTTGCAAAGAACAATAGTTAATCAAAATAGAACAATGAGCGTAATAAAGCAATATTTAGAAAAAGGGAAACATATTATTTCCGTTGTCGAGCAACAGGAATCCGTTATCCAAGAAGTGGCAAAATTATTTGCACAATCGATTTTAAATGGCAGAATGGTGCATCTCTTTGGATCCGGCCATAGCCGCATGATGGTAGAGGAAATGTGGCCCAGATATGGCTCCTTTCCAGGGTTTAATCCCATTGTAGAACTCTCACTTTCATTCCATAATTTGGTCGTAGGTGCAAACGGACAACGACAAGCGATGTTTCTGGAAAATGTTACTGGATTTGCTGCTAGGATTCTTCGGAACTTTGATACGAGTACCCAAGATACGGCCCTGATTGTTTCTTCTAGCGGTTGTAATGTGGTGCCTATTGAAATGGCAGAGGAGTTTCAAAAGCGAAATATTAAAGTCGTAGCCTTGGTTAGTAAGCTGCATTTGGAAGGAAGTACGTCTAAAAAAGCAGACGGAAAAAAACTAATAGATTTTGCCGACTATGTTCTAGATACAGGTGCACCCTTGGGCGATGCCATGATCTATCTGGACGGATTGGATTCTCCCGTTGCTCCAGGTTCTACCTTGGGCGGGGTACTGCTGATCAATTGCCTGAAAGCTGAGATTGCAAAAATACTTCATGAAAGCGGAAAGTCCCCTAAAGTGTTAAGCAGCGGTAAAATCGTAGGCGAACAACGCGCCGTAGATCTCTTTGAATCTGCGTATGACCAGCATGCACATTTAATGGCCAAATTGTACGAGAATATAGGAAATCCAAAGAAAGCATAAATGAACTTTTCAACAGTCGTATCCAAGGCCTTCCAGACCGATATCCTTATTATCGGCAGCGGTAGTGCTGGTGCAACGGCCGCTATCGCAGCAGCACAAGGAACGTATAAGGTCACCCTAGTAGAGCGCTACGGTTTTCCAGGCGGTACCTCCACCCAAATGTTGGATACCTTCTATGGATTTTTTACCCCAGGCGAAACCCCGCGTAAAATTATAGGTGGAATACCAGACAGGATAGTAAATCAACTAAATCTCTCGGGAGATATTTTTTTACGTCCCAATTCCTACGGTGCCGGTACAGGTGTTAATTATAATCCTGAGAAACTTAAACAGGTATGGGATCAGCAATTGATGCAAAGCGGAATCACTCTGTTGTACCACACCACTTTAGTAGGTGTAGAAAAGATTGGCGAGACCACTACCTGCGTTTTTTTTAATAAAGGCGCTGGATTTTTTACAATAACAACAAAACGGATTATTGATGCCTCTGGCGATGCGGATTATTGCCATTGGGCGGATATTCCCTATGAGAAAGCAGGCGAAAAAGAACCTGCCCAAAGCATGACCACCACGTTTCGTATGGCAAATGTAGAACATGCCGAATACGAGGCAGCAGGAGGCAAAAAGATGCTTAAGGAAAAAATGGCAGAAGCTTATGAAAAGGGAAGCCATCCATTGCCACGTAAAGAAGGTTCCGCGCACGAGATGTGTCAGCCAAAATGTATATCTACGGTTGCTGTTAAAGTTACCGATTTAAATCCCTTGGACGTTGAAGAAATAACCAAGGCCGAAATTGAAGGCCGCCGACAGTCCTTTATTTTTGAGGACTTTTTTAGAGCGGAAGTACCAGGATATCAAAATGCTAAGATTATTGGACTATCCAATCAAATCGGCGTGCGCGAAACGCGGAGGGTGTATGGTAATTACCGACTTACCAAAGAAGATTGTATGGCTGCCAAAACCTTTGACGATCAAATTTTCCTTTGCGGTGCCCCCATAGAGGACCACAGAAAAGGAAGTAATGGCATTTCTGAAACCTATTGGCAATATGTGCCCAATGGCGGAACTTACGGTGTGCCCTACGGTACTATTGTGCCAAAGGAGAGCAGCAACACTTGGGTGGTGGGACGTTGTTTTTCGGCTACGCACGATGCACATGCCTCCTGCCGTTCCATGGCGCAGACCATGAGCATGGGGCAGGCGGCCGGGATTGCGGCATCACTTTCCTTGGATAGTGATATGGATGCCAAAAATATCGATATAAAAAAACTACAGGATGGCCTGATGCAACTAGGGGCTATTTTACAAATGCCAGATACCATTGCGGATATTTCTCGCGATGGCTGGGCTAAGAATTGAAGATATGTCACAGCATTTTTTTAGAGCGGTTTTAGGCGATAGACCCAGTACGGAAATGGGCTTGACCTATTCCCACGAACATATTGTCATAGACGATTGCTATGTAACCGGTAAACATCCAGAGTTTCTATTAAACGATGTGGATAAGATTAGTAAAGAACTCACTAATTTTCACCAAGCCGGAGGAAGGACTGTGGTAGATACCATGCCCGCCAACGCAGGTCGGAATGTATTAAAAGCGGCAGCGATAAGTGAAAGAAGTAAGGTAAATATTATACTGACCACAGGGATTCATTTAGAACAATATTATCCAGAAAATCATTGGCGGTACGCCTACACGGAAGATGAACTTACCCAACTTTTTATTGCTGATATTGAAGAGGGAATAGACGAATTTGATTATTCCGGTCCTTTCGTCAAGAGGACGAAGCATAAGGCAGGTCTGATAAAGTTGGCTACAGGCGATGATCCGTTTACGAAACATCAAGAAAGGATTTTTAGGGCCGTGGTCAACGCCCATTTAGAAACGGGTGCGCCTATACTTACCCATACCAATTTTGGAAGACAGGCATTAGAACAGGCCAAGCTTTTTGAGAAGCTAGGAGCAAAATTAGAACATGTGGTGCTTTCCCATGTAGACCGCGCCAAAAGTGTGGATTATAATCGTTCAGTTTTGGATGTTGGCGTCCGTGTAGAATATGATAGTGCTTTTAGATGGAAAAACGGCGAACCAAACCATACCCTAAACCTTGTGGAAAAGTTACTGCCAGAGTTTTCAGATCAGATTACCATGGGAATGGACATGGCCAAGAATACCTATTGGAAAAGTTATGGTGGCGGTCCTGGCTTAAATTATTTAATAGAAACGATTCCTAATTTTTTGAGTTCAAAAGGAATGGAGTCGTATTATGACAACCTATTTTTTGAGAACCCTAAGAAGTTGTATTCGTTTTTTTAATAAGATAATACTCCTAATCGCAGATAGACGTTTTATTGAGCTATATACAACCTGCCAGGCACTATTGGAATAATTTTTGCTTTGAAATGAATTATGAAAACTTCAACTATTGTGTTCGGTTTGTTTCTTTTATTTGGTCTTTTGTCCTATGGCCAAGACAGGCCTAGTTCAAAGGATGAATTGTTAGGTTGTTGGTACATGGAGCCTAATAAAAAGGAAAACGGGCCTTTTAAAAGGTTGTATAAGTCTTGCGATACATCAGCTATGGATTATCGGTTAAAATATACCAGGATGACATTATTCGCAAATGGTATTTGTGAGTTTAAAGTTACAATACAAGATGCGTTATGTCCGATACAGTATCAAACTATACAAGGATCATGGACTTACGATACCGATTCCAGTATCTTAGAAATATACTATCCCAAAGATTTTAAAAAAGAATTCTGGGATAAAGTAAAAGTGATGCATTCGGATATAGAAATTCCCAATCCAAGACTACATAAAAAATTTAGGATTCTTGATTTAGTCAAAAATCAAATGGTAGTGGAACTGGTAAATAACGTTAAGAATAGTGCAAAAGTGAGCGATTATTGATCGCTGCCCTTACTTCAATTCAAGTTTAGGGTTCTAGTTTCTATAAAATTTGTAACCTACGTTTAAGACCCCAAAGATCTCTTAGACCTATAGAATCTTAATTGTTCTAATTATATTTAAAAATTTGCTTTGAAGCTATTTTTTACAGCTTGGAACTAGAGTATCAATTTTAAACAAGTCAAGTCCTTTGATGTTACCTATGAGGCCGGTATGATGTATACATTAAGACCATGTTGTTTTTGGGTACAGGTTGATGAAGGCACACTTTTAGTTAAAATCACAAGAAATAACTATTCCGAATAGGATACTCCGTAGTATTACAATATAGGTCGCCATAGAGATTAAACCCGGCCTTACTTGTCCTAAACCGAACGGAAATATGCAAAATAGCATCGCCTTCGGTTATTCCAAGATTCTGGGCAACTTCCTTGGATGCGGGAATTGATTTTAGTTCCTGTTCTGCGCCCATTACCTCGATAAAGTATTTTTGGCTCAGGGTTTTGAAGAAAGAGCCTTGTACAAAATCGTTTGGTTTAATAACTTCCATGGCATCAAGAGCATACCAATTATTTTCCAAAACAACGGGTTTACCATTAATACGTCGTACCCTTTGAAAATAAACACATTTTGAGGCTTGTTCCTCTTTTGTCAATGGGAAAGCTATAATAGGATTCCAATCCGTAATCTTCGGTTTATGTGTGAGTACGGTTTGCACCTCGTAATCCGTTGCGCCGGAAAATCCTTTGACCGTCAAAAGTCCTAAAGATTTACTTCGTTCTAGTACCTTGCTGCCCTTGCCTTGTTCCTTTTCAATAAAACCTTCTT
>CAZMUV010000022.1:0-46332 GCA_964569345.1 uncultured Maribacter sp.
AGCCTGTGTTCTGGGAACATATTTATGATATTATCCGTCATGAAAAACCAGAAGGGGTTATTGTACAACTAGGTGGACAGACCGCTTTGAAATTGGCAGAAAAGCTATCGAAATACGGTATTAAAATTATCGGAACTAGTTTCGAATCTTTGGATTTGGCCGAAGACAGAGGAAGTTTCTCAGAGCTATTGCTAGAGAATAATATCCCTTTTCCAGAATTTGGCGTAGCAGAAACTGCTGAAGAAGCACTCGTACTTTCGGATAAGCTAGATTTCCCCCTATTAGTACGGCCTTCATATGTACTGGGTGGCCAAGGAATGAAAATTGTTATCAATAAGGAAGAGTTGGAAGAGCATGTGGTAGATTTACTTCATAAAATCCCAAATAACAAACTCTTACTAGATCATTATCTAGATGGTGCAATTGAAGCTGAAGCAGATGCTATTTGTGATGGTAAGGATGTTTATATCATAGGAATTATGGAACATATAGAGCCATGCGGTATTCACTCTGGTGACTCTAACGCTACTTTACCACCTTTCAATTTGGGCGAGTTTGTAATGCAGCAAATAAAAGATCACACAAAGAAGATTGCACTAGCACTTAATACTGTTGGTCTCATCAATATTCAATTCGCCATAAAGGATGATATGGTGTATATTATAGAAGCGAATCCAAGAGCTTCACGTACGGTTCCCTTTATTGCCAAAGCCTATAAAGAACCTTATGTAAACTATGCAACCAAGGTAATGTTAGGAGAGAAGAAAGTGAAGGATTTTAATTTTAAACCTCGGTTAGAAGGTTTTGCTATCAAGCAGCCTGTTTTCTCTTTCAATAAATTCCCAAATGTAAATAAGAATTTAGGTCCAGAAATGAAAAGTACGGGTGAAAGTATACTCTTTATTGATAGCCTAAAGGATGATGAATTTTATAACCTTTATGCTCGTAGGAAGATGTATTTGAGTAAATAATTTCATATTTCGATTTAAGTACATAAATAGCCTTCAAGCAATTGTGGGCTATTTTTTGTTACTACTAGTTATTAGTTAAAATCTAACTGTTTAAGTAGTTGTTGTGGTTAATATTAAATAATGCTATAAGCGTTTAATTAAACCAAACAGCATATCGTTTTCGTCTCAACTCTAAAGCGAGAGTCTCTTCCATTTTTAAGGCTTCGGCTCTTGTTGCCATAGGTAAGATATGATTGTAAAGACTACCGCGAAGATAGAGTCCATATTTTTCTACAATAGTAGCAGAAAGCTTGTGTCCTTTTTTGTTAATATATCCTGTTTTATGTTGTTTAAATCGTTCTGCAGGTGTTTTACTGGTCATGCCTACATAAACACATTCTAATACGCCATTAAACTGTGGGTTAGCCTCTCTGAACTTTCTATTTTCGGTATAGACCCGTTTGGAAAGTTCTATGACGTAAACGTAGAATTGGTTTTTAGGCATGATTACTTTCTTTGTTTTTTAGAGTTTAGAAAAGGTAATTATTTATCAATGTAATGTTCGTTCAATCATTTTCGTATATAGTATGCGAACATCACTAATGGGTTTATCCAAACTGTCTGTTTTTGTAGCTGCGATACGATCAACAACATCCATTCCTTTGACCACCTCGCCAAAGACTACATAATTTTGATCTAAATGCGCCGCTCCGCCAATAGTTTTATATTCGTTACGATGCTCCTCTGGGTAGGCGTAAGGTGTTCTGTTTTTTTGCACTATGGTTGTTAATGAATCTAGCTTGGATTTCATCTCATTATACGTAATTTCCAAAATAGCTACCTGTGCCAGGTCATTTTCGTTTTCTGTAGCATACAAGCTGTCCATTTGCAGCAGTATGTCGGTGTATCCTTCAAAATAGGTTTTATATTTTGGGTCATTTATCAATTCGTTATAAGCCAACCAATTATTAATTCGCTTTTCTGCTATTGCTAACGTACTATCAGTATATGTTTTTCCTTGTATGATGGTAAACTGAGTACCGCTAGAAGCTTGGGCGGTATTAAAATCATCACCATTCCTAGCAGCGTTTATAGCACCACGTTTGTGAAATAATGTAGCATTTATTTCAGCAGGTATCGTAAAACCCTCGGCTGGATCGGTTGTTCTGCTCTCTCTCGTTTCAGGATTACCGGTCTGCACAAGAAAATTTTCGATAACCCGATGAAAGGCAATACTATCATAAAAACCTTGGTTTACCAACTTTATGAAATTATTTCGATGCCCTGGTGTCTTGTCTGATAATCGAAATACAATTTCTCCAAATTCTGTAGTTAGGGAAACATCTTTGGAGAGGTCACTTTTCATAACCCCCTTTTCTACTTCAGTATCACAGGCAGACAATAGGATTACTGCAAATAAACCGATAAGTGATATGCATTTTCTCATAGTTGATTTATGGATTAGTATGGGCAATCCCACAGGATAACTTTTACATTTGACAATAAAAGTCAATTATCCGAATTATTTAGGCTGAAAAGGTAATTAATTCCATTAGCTGTTGCAAGTGTTGACTATTTCCGCTAGCTATCCTAAATTTAAATTTCTGATGACTAGTACTAGATTTTTTGAATTGCCTTTCAAAGGTTCGAAGGAAACCATGTATATTTTAGTAAAGCTTAGGCTGATAAAAATATAGTTGACTCATCATACGTTTCTGCTATTGATAAAAGCGTCTTTACAGATACCGAAAAAGACGTTTTGAATTATAGCTTTAAAATGAAAGCTTTTCAATAATTCCAAGACAGGCTTTACGAGGACTTTGGTGAATCCGCGAAACCTAATATTTTACTTTTATAAATACTAAAAGAAAATTTTGTCTCTGTAGATATAGCGATTGAAGCTTTTAAGAATAGACCCCAAAGTTAGCTGCTGAAGCAGGTTCCGTATAAACTTTGGGGTTTATTCTATAAACTATTAACGGGTCTAAATATTCTTAGCTAACCAATCACCAACTTCACTCGTTTTGTATGCTTTTCCACCTTCGGAAAGGTCTTCTGTTACAATGTTCTCAGCCAATGATTTATCGACTACATCACGAATAGCCTGAGCTTCTTCTGTCAAATTCATATCCTCAAAAAGCATTGCGGCAGATAATACAGTCGCTAATGGATTCGCGATATCTTTACCAGCAGCTTGTGGGTAAGAACCATGTATTGGTTCGTAGAGCGATACTTTGTTTCCTATAGAGGAGGAAGGCATTAATCCCATAGAGCCAGAAATAACGGAAGCTTCATCCGTTAAAATGTCTCCGAATAGGTTCGCTGTTATAATTACGTCGTATCCTTTCGGCCATTGAATCAATCGCATGGCTACAGCATCGATAAATTCATAAGTAACTTCCACCTCTGGATACTCTTTTTCCATACGTTGGACAGTTTCACGCCATAATCTGGAGGACTCCAAAACATTTGCTTTATCTACACAGCATAGTTTTTTAGAACGTTTTAACGCCATTTCAAAACCTTTTTTAGCCAAACGCTCAATTTCAAAACGTTGGTAGGTCATGGTGTCAAAAGCAGTATTTCCATCGTCTTTTCTGCCGCGTTCACCAAAATATATACCGCCAGTAAGTTCGCGCAGAATTATAAGATCCGTCCCTTCTATACGATCTCTTTTTAAGGGTGATTTGTCAATCAAGGATGGAAAGGTAAACGTAGGGCGTACGTTAGCAAAAAGACCAAGCTTCTGCCTCATTTTCAATAAACCTTGTTCTGGTCGTACTTTGGCAGAAGGATCATTGTCAAATCGCGGATGACCAATGGCGCCAAAAAGGACAGCATCTGCATTGGCACAGATTTCATGGGTTTCGTCTGGGTACGGTTCGCCAACAGCATCTATAGCTGCTGCTCCGGTTAAAGCCGGTTGCCATGTAATTTGGTGACTATATTTTATAGCGATGACATCACATACTTTAACTGCTTGGGCTATTACTTCCGGGCCAATACCATCTCCGGCTAAAAGGGCTATGTTTAGTTTCATGAATGTTGGTGTTTTATTTTCATTCCCACCAAAGCGGGAATCTATTTAATTTAGTGTAATGCCATATGCTTATCGCTTCAGGCTCTATTATTTGTTTCTATAGTATTCTACTCTTTTTTGTGCAGCGTGTAACTCTTTAAGCGAAACGTATCTGGCTATTTAAATCATATTCAACATTTTCTCGGTCGCCTTTATGGCCGACACGGTTTGGTCGGAATCCAATCCTCTTGAGGTGAACTCTTTTCCGTTGTGTTCCCAAGTAATCACGGTTTCGCAAAGGGCATCTGAGGTACTTCCAGGTGGGATACGGACCGCGTAATCTACCAATTTGGGTAAGGCTATTTTTTTTGTTGTATATACTTTTTTTAATGCATTCATAAACGCATCATACTGTCCATCTCCTTGTGCATTGGCTTCAAAAAATTTACCATCAATTTCCATAGATAGGGTAGTGGAGGGCATCAATCCTTTTGCATGTGTTAATACATATGACTTCACAAATACTTTTTGATGATGGGTGTCTGAATCTAATACATCAGAAATAATGAATGGTAAGTCGTCCTTGGTTACCCGTTCCTTTTTATCACCTAGTTCAATAATACGTTGGGTTACTTTTTTTAGCTCATCGTCATTAAGGGTTAAGCCTAATTCTTGTAAATTCTTCTGAATATTCGCTTTTCCAGACATTTTTCCTAGCGCGTACTTGCGCTTTCGACCAAAGCGTTCGGGCATTAAATCACTAAAGTATAGGTTGTTTTTGCTGTCTCCATCCGCATGTATACCAGCAGTCTGGGTAAATACATTATCGCCCACAATAGGTTTGTTCGCTGGGATAGTGAGTCCTGTGAAGGCCGATACTAATTTACTGACTTTAAATAAAGATGTCTCGTCAACACTGATTTCTACCTCGGGTAGAAAATCCTTGATTACAGCTACTGCGCTTGCCATGGGTGCATTTCCTGCACGTTCTCCCATTCCGTTTACGGTCAGATGCAAACCATGACAGCCTGCTTTTACTGCTTCCATAACGTTGGCAACACCTAAATCATAGTCATTGTGACCATGGAAATCAAAATGCTGTTCTGGGTAACGTGCCGTAATTTGAGCGATATAATCGTATGTTTCGGTATGTGTTAGTACACCCAATGTATCCGGTAAGAGAATTCGTTTTACGGGTTGGGTAGTTAAAAAATCTAAGAATTGGAACACGTATTCCTTGGAGGTACGCATGCCGTTACTCCAATCCTCTAGATACACATTTGTAATGATGTCTAGTTTTTCTGCCTCTTTAAAAACAGCTGCTATTTCAGAAAAATGTTTCTCGGGCGTTTTTTTAAGCTGATGTTGCAAATGATTCAAAGATCCTTTTGTCAACAGATTTTGGGATTTAGCCCCTGCCTTTTCCATCCATTGAAGAGAAACACCACCATCTACAAAGGTCAAGACTTCAATCCTGTCTAAATATCCTTTCTCTTTTGCCCACTCGGTAATCTGTTGCACCGCCTGCAATTCGCCATCTGAAACCCGTGCCGAAGCTACTTCAATACGGTCTACTTTCAATTCATCCAACAATAGTTTGGCTAGCGTAAGTTTCTCTGAGGCGGAAAAGGATACGCCTGAGGTCTGCTCCCCATCTCTAAGGGTGGTATCCATTATTTCCAGATGTCTTTTTTTCATTTATGCTATCCCACTTATTTGGGAGATTGGTTGTGGTACTTTTTGTTTCGGTAAATCCTAAATGTCATATAGAGCGGTGTCGAGATAGCTGTAACAGCCAACTTCTAAGTCCTTTGACTGCACTCAGGGTGATGTAATTTAAAAGGGTCTTGTTTTGGCGAACTCCTGAATATCTTTTTTAATGTTTAATAGGTAATCGATATCATCGAAACCATTAGTCATATTGTTCTTTTTATAGTCGTTGATATCAAAAGATTCACTTTCGCCTGTAGTAAGTAAGGTGATTTTTTGTTCGGGAAGATTCACTTTCAATTCTGTTTTTGGGTCCTTTTCTAAAGCATCAAAAATTTTCTGGAGGAAATCCGCACTGACTTGAACTGGTAATACCCCAATATTTAAACAGTTTCCTCTAAATATATCTGCAAAAAAGCTAGAAACCACCACACGAAATCCGTAATCATAGACGGCCCAAGCGGCATGCTCACGAGAGGAGCCAGAACCAAAGTTATGACCGCCTACCAATATCTTTCCGTTGTATTTTGAGTTGTTGAGTACAAACTCCACCTTTGGTGTATTGTCTTGATTGTAACGCCAGTCACGAAATAAGTTATCGCCAAAGCCTACGCGCTCTGTTGCCTTAAGAAACCGTGCAGGTATAATTTGGTCGGTATCCACGTTTTCTATGGGTAGTGGAACTGCTGTTGATGTCACTGTGCTGAATTTATCGTATGCCATGAATAGATGTTAGATTTTAGACGTTAGACTTTAGATGGGTCTAACTGTAATTTATTCTATGTTTTATTCTTAGTTCGTTGGGAAAATGTTTCTTTTAAAAGCCAAATTGTACTACGCCATTTCCTTCTGCATTAGCTCCCTTGGATCTGTTACTTTCCCAGTAACGGCAGCTGCGGCCGCAACTAAAGGACTAGCTAAAAGCGTTCTGGAACCTGGCCCTTGTCTTCCTTCAAAATTTCTATTTGAGGTACTGACCGCCAATTTTCCAGGAGGTACTTTGTCATCGTTCATCGCTAAACATGCAGAACAGCCAGGTTCACGGAGCTCGAAACCAGCTTCGTTAATGATTGCCAAAAGCCCTTCTTCCTTAATGGCCTTTTCTACCTTATGTGAACCAGGAACCAGCCAGGCTGTAACATTGTCTGCTTTTTTCCTTCCTTTTACAATGGAGGCAAAGGCCCTAAAATCTTCTATTCTTCCGTTGGTACAGCTTCCTAGGAATACGAAGTCGATGGTTTTTCCGATCATAGAATCACCTTCTCCGAATTGCATGTATTGTAAGGATTTTTTATAGGTAGACGCACCGCCTTGCACCATATCCGACGTTGGAATATCTTTTGAAATTCCCATTCCCATTCCTGGATTGGTACCGTAGGTAATCATGGGTTCAATTAGCGAACCGTCAAAAGTCAATTCTTTATCGAAAATCGCATCTGGGTCTGTATACAAGGTTTGCCAGTAGTCCATAGCAGTATCCCAATCAGCTCCTTTTGGAGTGAATTCGCGACCTTTAATGTAATGGAACGTGGTTTCATCCGGTGCAATCATGCCGCCTCTTGCGCCCATTTCTATACTCAAATTACATACGGTCATGCGGCCCTCCATGGTCATGCTTTTAAACACATCACCTGCGTATTCTACAAAATATCCCGTAGCTCCTGAGGTAGTTAACTGTGAAATTATAAATAAAGCAACATCCTTTGAGGTTACCCCAAATTGTAATTCTCCTGTTATATTGATGCGCATGCGCTTCGGCTTCGGTTGCATTATACATTGAGTAGCCAAAACCATCTCTACTTCAGATGTGCCAATACCAAAAGCAATAGCACCAAAGGCACCGTGGGTAGAGGTGTGAGAATCTCCACAAACGATAGTTGCGCCAGGAACTGTAATACCGTATTCCGGACCTACAACATGAACAATACCGTTTTTCTCATGACCGAGTCCCCAATACGAAATACCATGTTCATTAGCATTCTCTTCCAACATTTTTAATTGGTTGGCCGATAATGGATCTGCAACCGGTAGATGCTGATTGATAGTTGGTGTATTATGGTCGGCAGTTGCAAATGTTTTTTCAGGATGCAGTACGCCAATGCCCCTATTTTTTAAACCTAAAAAAGCAACAGGACTTGTTACTTCGTGTACCATATGTCGGTCTATGAACAGGACATCGGGTCCGTTTTCGATTTGGTGGACTACATGTGAATCCCAAACTTTATCAAATAGTGTCTTTTTTGCACTCATACGTTTAATTCTAAGCTAACAAAGCTAATGAAACTAGGTATTTTGTAGAAATTGCAGTATATGAAATTACGATGTTCAACGAAAAAGTTATTCGTTTAGTTTTAGCTGATGTAGTTCCAAATATTTTTATATTTTACTAATTGCGCATAGCTATGTCTAATGACCATATTTTCAGGTTTTTCCAAAGATGAATCATCTTTTAGTAGCCGTAATGCATAATAGCGAGCTGTTTTTAGAATATCATTATCCTTTACAATATCTGCTATTTTTAAGTTGAGAATACCACTTTGTTGTGTGCCCATGATATCTCCAGGGCCACGAAGTTTTAAGTCCACCTCCGCAATTTCAAAACCATCGTTAGTTCGTACCATAGTTTCCAAACGGGTCTTGGATTCTACAGATAGTTTATGGCTGGTCATGAGAATACAGAAACTTTGATCTGCACCACGACCTACACGACCGCGTAATTGGTGCAGTTGCGAAAGGCCAAAACGTTCAGCACTTTCAATAATCATTACGGAGGCATTGGGTACGTTCACACCTACTTCAATAACAGTCGTAGCCACCATAATCTGGGTTTCTCCTTTTACAAAACGTTGCATTTCAAAATCCTTATCGGCTGGTTTCATTTGGCCATGTACTATAGAAATCTGAAATTCAGGTAGTGGAAAATCCCTAGCGATACTTTCATAGCCATCCATAAGGTCTTTATAGTCCAAGGCCTCCGATTCTTGTATTAACGGGTAAACGACATAGATTTGCCTGCCTTTTTCAATTTCGTCTCGTATAAATCGGAATACTTTGAGTCGGTTAGAATCAAAACGGTGTACTGTTTTTATGGGTTTTCGACCCGGAGGAAGTTCATCAATGATCGATATATCTAAATCACCATAAAGGCTCATAGCCAAGGTCCTAGGAATGGGTGTTGCAGTCATCACCAGAATATGGGGCGGATATTCGTTTTTGTGCCACAGTTTGGAACGTTGTGCTACACCAAATCGATGTTGTTCATCTATGATGGCCAGGCCTAAATTTTTAAATTTCACTTTATCTTCTAAGAGTGCATGCGTACCTATTAAAATCTGCAGTTCTCCATTTTCCAACTGTTCATGGATGGGTTTTCGAGCCGACTTTTTAACTGAGCCTGTCAATAGCGCGCAAGTTACCCCAGTGCCTTTCAGTAATTGCAAAATACCTTGGTAATGCTGATTGGCAAGAATTTCGGTCGGTGCCATCAAACATGCTTGGAAATCATTGTCTATGGCCAGTAACATAGTCATCACCGCCACAATTGTTTTTCCTGAGCCTACGTCTCCTTGCAGCAAGCGGTTCATCTGGGCATTACTACCTAAATCTGAACGTATTTCTTTTATTACCCGTTTTTGTGCATTTGTGAGTTCAAAAGGGAGTTTGTTTGCGTAGAAATCTTTAAAAAGTTCACCCACTTGGTCAAAAGGGAATCCCTTAATCTTCTGTTTGTGCAGCATGTTTTTTGCTATAAGCTGCATTTGTAGGTAAAATAGCTCCTCAAATTTTAAACGAAACTGCGCCTTTGCTAATAACTCCTGACTCTTGGGAAAATGGATATTAAAGAGTGCTTCGCTTCTAGAAATTAGCTTTAGTTCATGTAAAAGACTATCAGATAAGGTCTCTGAAAACCTGCCCTTGGTCTCTAAGAACAACTGCTGCATTAATTTACTAATGACTCGATTTGTAATCCCTTTATTGTTCAGTTTTTCTGTAGAAGGGTACACTGGTTGCATATGTACTTTTACCCCTTGCTCGTGTTCCGATAGGAGTTCCATTTCCGGATGCGGCATGGAAAAAGTATTATTGAATACATTGCACTTTCCGAAGATTACGTAGGGAATGTTCAATTTTAAATTTTCACGAATCCATTTTTGCCCTCTAAACCAAACGAGCTCCATTTCTCCAGTATCGTCTTGAAAACGAGCCACCAAACGGGTACCCTTTTTCTGCTCAACTGTTTTTATATGAACGAGTTTGCCAATAATCTGTACATCTGCATTACTTTTTTGAAGTTGGCCTATCCTATAGTATTGCGTTTTATCAATATACCTATGAGGAAATAGGTTCAGTAGATCTTGGTATGCATGAATACCGAGCTCCGATTGCAGACTATCTGCCCTGTTGGGACCAACGCCTTTAAGGTATGCAATAGGGGTTTGAAGCAATGTGGGATTCATTTCACGAATTTAGAACTTAAGACATTGAACTGCAATAAACGAAAAGCCTAAATTTGGTATAAGAATTATATTTCTTGGGACATGCTTAAATATGCTATCGTTTTTTTATTCATTTACTGCGCCGGATTTGCCCAACACCAGGATAAAGTTGACTTCATTAAGGCAAGTGTCCTAATAAAACCTTTGCCTTTTCAAAAGGCAATCGAAGGGGAGGTTAAATACGACTTTATAGTGTTGGCTGAGTTGGACTCTGTCTTTTTGGATGCAAAGAACATGGATTTCAATACTGTAAAACTTAACGGTAGAAAAGTAAAGTTCAGTAATGATAGTAAGCAAATAGTCATCCGTAGGAAGTTTAAAAAAGGGGGAGCTTATTCCTTGCGATTTGGGTATTCTTGTATTCCAAAACAAACTGTCTACTTTATAGGATGGGATGATACAGTGGATGGGAATGAACAAATCTGGACCCAAGGCCAAGGGAAATATACAAGCCATTGGCTACCGAGCTTTGATAATATGGAGGAGAAAGTGGAGTTTGATTTGAAAATAACAACTGTCCCAAAATTTAATGTAATTTCAAATGGTAAATTAAAAAAAACCAGTACGCATGGAGGTTTAAAAACTTGGCAATTTGATATGAAAAAACCCATGAGCAGTTATCTATTGGCTTTTGCCATTGGTAACTATAACAAGCAGGAACTAGTCTCCAATAGCGGTATTTCCATAGAAAATTATTATTATCCGAAGGATAGCTTAAGGGTAGAGCCTACATACCGATACACAAAGGCAATTTTTGATTTTTTAGAAACTGAAATCGGAATGTCTTACCCGTGGCAAAATTATAAACAAGTTCCTGTAAAAGACTTTTTGTATGCTGGAATGGAGAATACCAGTGCTACAATTTTTTCCGATGGATTTATGATAGATTCCATTGCTTTTGTAGATAAGAACTATGTGAACGTAAATTCCCATGAATTGGCGCATCAGTGGTTTGGAAACTTAGTGACAGAAAAGAACGGCAACCATCATTGGCTACATGAAGGTTTTGCTACCTATTACGCGTATTTGACAGAAAGGGAAATCTTTGGAGCTGACCATTTTTATTGGAAACTATACAACACAGCGCAACAACTACAAGACCTTTCAGATAGGGGAGAAGGTGAGTCTTTGCTTAATCCAAAAGCCAGTAGCCTTACTTTTTATGAAAAGGGAGCATGGGCATTGGTTATGCTTCGAAATTTTGTTGGTAATAACTCATTTAGAAAAGGGATACAGCAGTATTTGAAGACCTATCAATTTAAAAATGCTACGGTAGCTCAATTTTTACAAGAGATAGCAGATGCTAGTGGTGTCGATTTGTCTGGCTTTAAGACCAAGTGGCTAGAAAGTACTGTGTTTCCAATGATTGAAGCAAAAGCACTTTTAAAAAAACAGTCACCTTCTTTAGCCTTATTATTTGAGATGGAAGGTAGTTTTGAAGCCTTGCAAAGTGATGACTTCGAGTATGAAAGATATTGGAATACCTCAAATTCTATTCATTTTAAACAGCATCTATTAGAAAATTACCACCGTATGTTACCAACAGCCCTCATTCAGAAAGCCTTTGGGTTGGACACCATTCCTATAAGGCAGTCTCTTGCTACGGCATTGTTGGGTTTGTCGAGTCCGGACACTTTAAATAAAGTACTAAAACAAAATTTTGAGTCACTTTTACTGGACGAGAGTTATATTACCCAAGAAGTAGCTTTGATTAAATTATGGAGTGTTTTTTCAGTAGATAGAAATCGATATCTAGACGAATTAAAAGAAGTTGACGGCTTACCAAATAAGAATGTGCGGTTGCTATGGTTGACATTGGCCTTGGTTACTCCAGAGTACAATGTTGGTCAAAAAAAGGATTTTTTAAAAGAACTTTCAAATTATACGAACGAACAATACCATCCTGAAATTCGGCAGCGTGCTTTTCAATATTTAACCGATATAAACGCATTGAACGATGACGTTTTACAACAACTTGTGAAAGCTACTGGTCATCATTCGTGGCAATTTCGAAACTTTGCCAGACGCTTGTTGGATGACTTAGTAAAAGAGGAACCTTTTAAATTAAAATTACAACGAATAGCTAAAGAACTAAATCATGATGATTTGCGTTATCTTAACACCAAACTTAATTTAGAATGAGAGCATTGGTCATTTCCGGTGGTGGTAGTAAGGGAGCTTTTGCTGGAGGCGTAGCTGAATTTTTGATTCAAAAGTCGGGTAAGAAATACGATATGTTTGTAGGTACGTCTACTGGTAGTTTGCTTATTTCCCATTTGGCCTTGGGTAAGTTGGAAAAAATAAAGGAAATTTATTCCAATGTAAATCAGGACACGATTTTTAATAATTGCCCTTTTATAATTAAGAAAAAGTATGGTGTAGATGAGATTTCAATAAATCATTGGAACGTATTAAAAAATTTTATAGCTGGTAAGCAAACCTTTGGGGAGAGTGAAAACCTCCGTAAAATGATTAAGGAAAGTGTTACACTTGAAGAGTTTAACGAGCTTAAAAACGGCAATACCGATGTAGTGGTTACCGTATCTAATTTGTCTTTGAATCAAGTAGAATACAAATCTGTTAACGAATGCACGTATGACGAGTTCTGTGATTGGATATGGATTTCGTCCAACTATGTACCGTTTATGAGTTTGGCTCGAGTAAACGGATGCGAATATGCCGATGGAGGTCTTGGAAGTATTGTTCCTATTGAAGAAGCGATAAGACGAGGCGCTACCGAATTAGATGTTGTCGTACTACATACCGAAGTGAATTATATGAATCGCATGCCCTCTAGAAATCCGTTTGAGCTTTTGACTACCATGTTGAGTTTTATTCTGGATCGAATAGAAAATCAGAATATTAGAATAGGAAAATTAGTTGCTAATCAAAATGATGCCATAATAAATCTTTACTATACGCCTACTATTTTAACCACAAATTCCTTGATATTCGATAAGGCTAAAATGACACGTTGGTGGCAGCGAGGCTATCTATATGCTAAAAACAAAAATGAGGAAACAAATCCTATTGCTCCTAATGAGCATGAGTGAAAATTAGGGGTAGGCAAGAAGATGGTAGTTTTTAGAAAGTGGAAAAAAGTTAAGAACGGTATAAAGTTAGTGCCATGTATTCCTTCTTTACTCAAATTTTAAAAAACCATTCCGTAAGGTGAAAAACCAATCAAAACTAAACCTTACTATTGTTTTTGATATTGAGTGTGTAATTTAACTTGACACTTAAATATCTCTCCCTACCAAAGGGCTCCAATTTCTTTCTTTACGTAAGACAATGCAGTAGTGGATGGAGATGTTTTTTCCATAGTTTCCGTCAGAATATCCTCGCGTAATTTATCTGCTGTTTCTGTTTCACTCATGGCCGCTTTTCGAATCATCTGTATGGTAGCACTTTTGGCCGCTTTTATTATGTTCCAACATTCATCGGTCATATAAATCTGTTGGGAAAGGTTATGATCAAACTCGGTCTCTATATTTTTAATGAGTAAATTCTCGTAGTCGGATTTGTTGTCAGATATGGGCCCAACCCGGACAACAAGACTTGGAATGGCAATACGTTCTAAAAAGAGCGCCATACGCTCATATGCTTGCATTCTTATAGGCATGGCATCTTTCTGGGAATCTTTGTGCAATAGAAACCGTCGCCTACCTTCCTCATTTTTGGTGTGAAGCCTAAAGAAATAGAAAGCTATTAAACCAGTTACTATAGATGGGAATGTATAAGCGAAAAGTTGAAAAATTTGGTCTGAGGTCATCTGTTAACTTTTAATGTAGTTCGTTATTTATATCAGACACTAGAACGACCAATTTCTTCAATTATTATATGGGTTGATCGATGAAATACAAGTTTATTGATTTTTTATACCCTCCTTGGCTTTTGTGTAAAAAGCTTTATAATCTGGATGAATACGAATCTGGATTCCCTCCTTAAAACCACCATCTTGCCCATGTGCGTACATACGGCTACCATCTACAGCGTAGGTAGCAATTAATTCATTGGAAACCGTTGCTGCTTGGTTAAGCGCAATATTCAATTCTCCTGTGATATTCATTCCAACTACCGTAATTGCTGCTTTAGGGTTAGCGTTCAATAGTTCGCCTACTTTTCCTAATAGCTCTTTAGAAGATTCTAACAAAGTGGTTCCAAGTCCGTCAGTAAAGAAAAAATCTAACTTTTCCGAAATAACAACCACACCTTCACTTACTTGTACCTTTGCATTTTCCCCTAAAGTTTTCTTTGCGTTCGTTAAGACTACTAGTGCCGTAGAATCGGCACTTGCAAACCCACCAATGATACTTTTCAACTGGGCCTCTTTACGCCCAATGGTTGCTAGGGTTTTATTAATGTTTTCCGTGTTTTGGCTGGAAAGTGTAGCAAAACTATTTAGGTTTTTCATCAATGTAGCGTTGGCATCCTGTAATTCGGTTACTTGAGTTTGTAGTTCATCAGCTTTTAAAAGACCAATTTTCTCCCCTCGTTTTGCATCCGAAATAACACCCTTCACAGAATCTAACTGAAATTTCAATTCTTGATTCTGTGAAATGAGTTCACTTTTTTTTTGTGCCTGTAGACTAAAACAGCCTAAAACTATTGCCGCAGAAAGCAATACTAATCTCCTCATGGAATATATTTGTTAATTACTATATCTTTTTGTTTCCCTTTTCTAATTGACTAACCCTTTGGTTTGGTGTCTAATCGCGGTGTTTTGTCGCTATCCAAATAGTCCAAGCTCATTTCGGTCAATGCACGTACCCCTAATAACAAATCGCTATCGTCTATTTTAAAGTCGGGCGTGTGATGTGGAAAAGATTCTGTATTACCAGGTGTCATACCTCCTAAAAAGAAGAAAAAACCTGGAGCTTCGCGCTGAAAATAAGAAAAATCTTCGGCACCGGTAATAGCTTTTTGGGTATTTAAATTGCCTTCTCCGGCAACACGTCTCATTGTGGGGAGCATTTGCTCAACAAGCTCTGGATTGTTATAGGTGATATCCGTTGCTTCCTTAATTTCACAGGTAGCCTCACCGCCATACGCTTTTGCAATGGTAGTTACCATTTCTATCATTCGTTTGTTTAGCTTATCCTTCATATCATAATCCAAGGTTCTAATAGTACCTATCATTTCGGCATCCTCCGGGATAATGTTAAAACGTACACCACTTCTTATTTTTCCGACCGTAATTACCGCTGCTTCGTTGGTCAGTTCAGTTTCCCTACTTATAATGGTTTGTAAGCCATCAATAATTTTTGCGCTAATAAGAATTGGATCTACTCCGGACCAAGGTTGTGAGCCGTGGCTTTGCTTTCCTTTTACCTTAATGGTAAAGCTCTGCGCAGCTGCCATGGTTCCACCAGATTTATATCGAATGGTGCCAACCGGTGTTTGAGAATTTATGTGTAGGCCAAAAATAGCATCCACTTTAGGGTTTTGCATCACGCCTTCTTTAACCATAAGTAACGCACCGCCTTCTTCGCCAGGTGGTGGACCTTCTTCCGCAGGTTGAAAAATAAACTTTACTGTTCCTTTTATCTTATCCTTGTTTTTCGACATCACTTCGGCAACACCCATTAAGATAGCTGTATGGGTGTCGTGTCCACAGGCATGCATAACACCTACTTTTTCACCCATAAATTCTGAGGTTACGTTAGATTTAAATGGGAGGTCGTTACGTTCGGTAACGGGAAGCGCATCTATGTCTGCGCGCAGGGCAACAACTTTACCAGGTAGGTCACCTTTTAGAAGACCTACGACACCCGTGTGCGCGACACCGGTCTGGACTTCTATTCCTAAGGATTTAAGGTGTTTTGCAATTTTTTCTGCCGTTTTAAATTCACGATTGCCCAATTCTGGGTTTTGATGAATGTCTCGTCGCCATTCAATTACTTTTCCTTCAATAGCCTTATAATCGCTATCTAAATCTGGTCCTTGGGCGCTTAATGTAGTCGCAAAAACCAGTAACGTTAAAAATCCTAAGTGCTTCATAGTATGAGTTTATAATTTTATTAATCTGTAATTATCGTCCTGTAATTGTATTAATGCAGTCATGGCGGAAAGGGAAATTTGAACCCCATCCACAAGGTCTTCTTTTGGGAATCCTCTAGAGGCAGAAGACTGTCCGCAGAAAATAACTTCCGCTCCGGCCTGCATCAAATCTTCTAATAATTTTTCATTTGGGTTGTTAATACCATATTTCAGCTTATACGCTTTGGAATGTGTCAGGTCCTTGGATGCTTCGTTGTGAACTACCAAAGCAACCTTCAACTGTTCTAATGGAACTCCACTCTGAGCATGCATGTTCAAAAAGCGTGCTGCTGTCTCTAAATTACTGTTTAGTTGTGATGGGTCCTCTGGTGAACTCATGATGTCAAAAACAGCTTTATATGTTTTTGTGACATCGGTCTTAAAATCAGGTTGGGTAATATTCCAAACCTTTCCATAGTCCGCTATAATAGGTCCGCTGCTCTTCTCTTGAGCTGTAATACCGATAGAAAAACTGATTCCTATTAGTAAGAGAAAGTAATGTCTCAATCTAATTTTCATTATTGCTTATTATAATCAAGTGCTAAATATATTCAAATTGGAAGGAATAATCACTTAATGTTTATAAATCTAAAAAACAAGATTTCTAGTATCCCTAGATAATAGCTAAATTTACGCTCTAAAACGAAGATTAAATTGAGTACTTTTTTAGATGTATTGAACGAGGCGCAACGCGAGCCTGTGCTACACAAAGATGGTCCGTTAATGGTGATTGCTGGAGCAGGTTCTGGTAAGACTAGGGTACTTACGTACCGGATAGCATATTTAATGGAGCAAAACGTGGATGCGTTTAATATTTTAGCACTGACCTTTACCAACAAGGCCGCCCGCGAAATGAAAAAGCGTATTTCGGAAATGGTGGGTGCTTCCGAAGCCAAAAATCTATGGATGGGTACTTTTCATTCCGTTTTTGCCAAGCTTCTTCGTTTTGATGGTGATAAACTTGGTTTTCCCAGTAATTTTACCATTTACGACACCCAAGACTCCCAAAGATTGATATCCAGTATAATTAAAGAAATGGGACTGGACAAGGATATCTATAAGTACAAACAAGTACAGAACAGAATATCTTCTTTTAAAAATAGTCTTATCACAGTAAAGGCCTATTTTAATAATCCCGAATTAATGGAAGACGATGCTATGGCCAAAAGGCCTAGAATCGGTGATATTTACCAAAACTATGTAGACCGTTGCTTTAAAGCCGGAGCTATGGATTTTGATGATTTGTTACTCCGAACCAATGAGTTATTGACACGTTATCCAGATGTGCTCATGAAGTATCAGGACCGGTTTCGCTATATTTTGGTAGATGAGTACCAAGATACCAACCATTCGCAATATCTTATTGTAAAGGCATTGGCAGATAGGTTCCAAAATATTTGTGTGGTGGGGGATGATGCCCAAAGTATCTATTCCTTTAGGGGTGCAAATATTAGTAATATTCTTAATTTTCAGCGTGATTATGAGAATGTAGGTATGTATCGTTTGGAGCAGAACTACCGTTCTACAAGAAACATTGTAAACGCTGCGAATTCGATAATTGCTAAGAACAAAGATCAATTAGAAAAAGTCGTCTGGACAGCTAATGACGATGGTGCTCTCATTAAGATACATCGCAGCATTACAGATGCCGAAGAGGGTAGGTTTGTAGCGCAGTCTATATGGGATAATAAGATGAATCTGCAGATGCACAATGGTGAATTTGCTGTTTTGTACCGTACCAATTCCCAGTCACGGGCCATAGAGGACGGGTTGCGTAAGCGAGATATTCCCTATCGTATCTATGGTGGACTCTCTTTTTATCAACGAAAGGAAATTAAAGACGTACTTTCTTATTTGCGACTTATTATAAATCCAAAGGATGAAGAAGCACTAAAACGAGTGATTAATTTTCCAGCAAGAGGGATAGGTCAGACTACGGTAGATAGATTAGTAGTGGCGGCTAACCACTATGGGCGTTCCATATTCGAGGTCATGGAGAATATTTCTAAAATAGACCTAAAAATTAATAGCGGTACGAAAAGAAAGCTAGAAGATTTTGTCACAATGATTAAAAGCTTTCAGGTGATGAATGAAGGTGCAAACGCTTTTGAACTCTCTGAACATGTTGCAAAAAAGACCGGATTACTACTAGAATTCAAAAAGGATGGCACACCTGAAGGTATTGCCAAAATGGAAAATATAGAAGGCCTACTTAACGGTATTAAGGATTTCGTTGAAGGTCAGGTAGAAGTGGTAGACGCCACAGGAAGCATTAGCGAATTTTTAGAGGATGTTGCCCTTGCTACGGATTTGGATAATGACACAGGAGATGATGATCGTGTAGCGCTAATGACCATACATTTAGCGAAAGGACTCGAGTTTCCTTATGTTTACATTGTTGGGATGGAGGAGGATTTGTTTCCGTCCGGGATGAGTATGAATACCAGAAGTGAACTAGAGGAAGAGCGTCGACTATTTTATGTGGCCTTAACTAGGGCAGAAAAGCAGGCCTATCTTACTTACACTCAAAACCGGTATCGATGGGGAAAATTAATTGATGCGGAACCTAGCAGATTTTTAGAGGAAATAGATGAGAAATATGTAGAGAACTTAACCCCTGTAGATGGTGGGTATCGCTACAAATCGTTAATTGATGCCGATATTTTTGGCGAGGTAGACAAAAGCACTTTACGTCAAAATAAACCGGTAAAAGGAACACCACCAAGCATAGGTCAACCAAATACCAATCAGCTAAAAAAATTACGAAAAATAAAACCCGAGTTGTCGAAGCCCGTTGGTAATACCAATCAGATAGACCCTGCTCTAGTAGAAGGTTCTGTTATTAATCATAATCGTTTTGGTAGGGGGCAGGTCTTAAAAATAGAGGGCTTGGGCAACGATCGAAAAGCAGAAATTAAATTTGACCAAGGAGATGTAAAGAAATTATTGTTGCGTTTTGCGAAGTTGGAGGTGGTTTCCTAGTTAGTAAGGTCTGTTGTTTAATACTATATAAATTGATATGACTAGTCTTCGCAATATATTTTATAGTTACAATTCAGAAAATTCCTTTTTTTATAGGATTAAGTTAAACATTTGATTTCATTATCTTGGAGACGAAAAATATAGAACTTGGCGGAATTCATTAAAATATACGAAGAGAATCCCAACCCTAAAGAAATAAATAGGGTAGTGCAAGTATTGCGTAAGGGAGGGCTTGTTATTTATCCGACCGATACCGTTTACGGTTTGGGTTGCGATATCACCAATACAAAAGCCTTGGAGAAAATTGCACGTATAAAAGGAATAAAATTGGCGAAGGCCAATTGGTCCTTTATTTGTCCGGACCTGAGCAATCTTTCCGATTATGTCCGCCAAATAGACACGGCGACGTTTAAAATTTTAAAAAGGGCTTTACCAGGTCCTTACACGTTTATTTTACCGGGTAATAATAATTTACCCAAAGATTTTAAGAAGAAAAAAACTGTTGGTATCCGTGTGCCGGATAATTCCATTGCTAGAGCACTCGTAACCGCTTTGGGAAACCCTATCGTGTCGACTTCTATTCGAGATGAAGATGATGTTTTGGAATACACGACCGATCCTGAACTTATATTTGAGAAATGGGAAAATTTGGTTGATGTTGTTATAGATGGTGGCTATGGTGACAATGTAGGGTCTACTATTATCGATTTGTCTGGAGCTTATCCTGAGGTTATCAGAGAAGGAAAGGGTAGTTTGGATATTATTTAGCTAGTGGACAATAGTTTTTATTGAGTATAGATTAGCTTATTCTTTGTTATTAAACTGATGTGTAGGCTATGCAAACAACTGTGTTTAGATTATAAATTTAAAGTTTCAGATGTTCGGTTAGGAGCATAAAAAAAGAGTGCTTGATAGTTCAAGCACTCTTTTTTACTATATACTAGGGTCTACTGAGACTATCTACTAGTTATTGATTGCAGGATCTTTCATTCCTTCTTCAATCATACTGTAGAACTGATCTATTTTTGGAAGCACAACGATACGTGTTCTTCTGTTTCTAGATTTTTCCGTAGCAGACACAGGAATATATTCCGCTCTACCTGCTGCCGTCATTCGCTTAGGATCAACATTGAAATCGTTTTGTAAAATTCGAACTACAGATGTTGCACGTTTAACGCTCAAATCCCAGTTGTCCAATAACGCACCATTCTTCCTGAAAGGGACATCATCTGTATGACCTTCTACCATAAATTCAAAATCTGGCTTGTTGTTTACAACCTTGGCTACTTTTCCTAATACTTCTTTAGCCCTTTTGGTAATGTTGTAACTTCCGCTGCTGAACAATAATTTGTCAGAAATAGAAACGAAAACAACTCCTTTTTCTACGCTAATTTCGATATCCTCATCATCCAAATTACCTAGAACACCTTTTAAGCTTTGCACCAAAGAAAGGTTTACAGAATCTCTGCGAGTGATAGCATCGTTTAACTTACGAATTGTTAAATCCTTTTCTTGAAGGCTCTCTAAAGATTTTTCCAAGTTTTCAGCACCTTTTGTAGTTAAGGTCGTAAGGTTGCCCATGTTGTTAATTAATTCCTGATTGTTTGCTTTCAAGAACGAGTTTTGGTCTTCTAAAGTCTGTAATCTTGCTGTGGCTGTTGCTTTATCCTCTAAACAGCCGTTTAGTTTAACTGTTGCAGAATTTAATAAATCCTGAGTTTCCTGTTGTTTTGCCTCAAGGTCCGCAAATTTCTTCTGCGATACACAGGAAGATAATAAAAGCGTTACACCAAGACATCCTAGAATGATTTTTTTCATAATTGTTATTTATATTAATTGTTTGTTATTTACTGAGTTTTCGCCTTAAACGATATCAAATTTATATAATTTGTAATATGTTAAATCGTAAGACTAGTTAATCTTTTACTAAAATGTTAAATTCCTTTACACCATGTACGAAGTAAGACCATACTATGGACGTTGTTGTATGGTATTTTAGTATAAAATTAGTTTTCTCCCGCTTCTTCAGCATTTTCGGAAATTGTCTATAAAAACTAAGGTGCGCCCTTAAGATGGCCATACAATGTTTAAAGCGGAATTGAAAAATAAATCGCAGTGCGGCAATACCATCTAAAAGCAGCCTTATAAAGATAATGATAACTGCTTTTCTTATGGGAAGATTCTTTGTTATAGAAAATAGGGAGTTTCTAAAGTTTAGATATGTTTTTTTAGGGTTCATATTACTCAATGTTGAACCGCCTAGGTGATACACCTTAGAAGCTCCTACATAGTATATCTTGTGTCCTTTGTTTTTTGCCCTCCAGCAAAAATCTACCTCTTCTTGGTGTGCAAAGTAATCTGTGTCAAACCCGCCTAAAGATTCAAAGACAGCACGCTTTACGAACATGCAGGCACCTGTTGCCCAAAATATTTCTTTGGTATCGTTGTATTGACCTGTATCTTTTTCTAAATGTTGAAAAATTCTACCCCTGCAAAAAGGATATCCCAATTGATCAATAAAGCCTCCCGCAGCTCCTGCATATTCAAAATGGTCTTGCTTTAATAAATCTAATATTTTAGGTTGTAAAATACTTGCCTCGGGCAGATTCTTAAAAGCTTTCATAATGGGGTCCAACCAATGGGCTGTAACCTCTACATCTGAATTCAATAAACAAAAAATATCAGCATCTACATGCTTTAGGGCCTCATTGTACCCTTGTGCAAAGCCACCGTTAGTGCTATTTTGAATAATCTTAACAGTAGGGTAATTTTCTTTTAAAAATGAAATAGAGTTATCTGTAGAGGCATTATCTGCCACATACAATTCAGCATCGGAAGAATATTCGATAACCGAGGGCAAGAAACGCTCTAAAAGCACTTCTCCGTTCCAGTTGAGTATGACTATGGCTAGCTTCAAAACGATGACAAATTAACGGCTAAATTCAGGAATCTCGGGTAAAAACTCATATTTTTCCTCTTTTTGCAGCATCTGGCAATAAAAATGCTGTAATCCGTTGGTGACCATTAAAAAAGTAGCATCCAAGTTAAAGTTATATGTAGCAATCTGGTCAAAGGTGTTTTGCGTGATTTTCACTTCAGGTGCTTTGCACTCTACCAAAACATGAATACTTCCATCGGTATTGAAAATTACAATATCATAGCGTTTTTTTAAGCCGTTCAGTGCAATCTGTTTTTCAACGCTAATGTGACTAAGTGGGTATTTTTTGTCTAGTGTAAGATAATTTAGTACATGCTGTCTTACCCATTCTTCTGGTGTAAGAGAAACGAATTTTTTCCTGACTAGGTCAAAGATAAAGGGCTTATTTTGTTTATTTTTGAGCCTGAAGTTGTAGCTGGGAAATTGTAACGGTTGCATAAGGTAAATTTCATCATTTTTTTTCGAATGGACGAAGCATTACAAATTGTTAATGATATACGTAAAGGTATATTAAAACCTATCTATTTTCTATATGGGGAGGAGCCTTATTATATAGATAAGATTTCCGACTATATTGCTAGTAAAGTATTGACGGAAGAGGAGAAGGGCTTTAACCAAATGGTACTCTACGGGAAAGATGTCACGATTGATGATATTGTAGGGAATGCTAAACGCTATCCCATGATGGCCGAAAGACAGGTGGTTATAGTCAAGGAAGCTCAGCACCTTTCCAGAACTATAGAAAGCCTAGTATCTTATGCCAAGAATCCTCAACTGACCACTGTTTTAGTTATTTGTTATAAATACAAGAAGTTAGATAAGCGTAAACCCTTGTACAAAACAATCAAGAAAGACGGGGTAGTTTTTGAAAGTCCGGTATTGAGGGACTATAAAATACCCGCATGGATTCAAAAGGCTGGAAAGAACGCAGGGTTCTCTATTCCTCAGAAGTCCGCAATGCTTTTAGCAGAACATTTAGGTACCGATTTGGGGAGAATAGTAAGTGAACTGAACAAACTAAAGTTGATGTTACCTCAGGGTGTCGAAATCACCCCATCGCATATAGAAGAACATATAGGTATTAGTAAAGATTATAATAATTTTGAGCTAAAGAAAGCTATTGGAGAGCTGAATGTCTTGAAGGCCACTAAAATAGTTACGTATTTTGCTCGGAATCCTAAGGATAATCCCTTTGTGCTTACAATTACCTTACTGAATATGTTTTTTACGCAGCTACTACAATACCATGGTTTAAAAGATCATACGCCAAAAAATGTTGCTACTACGCTGAGAATCAACCCCTACTTTGTAGATGAAATACAAACGGCTGCCAGAAATTTTCCTATGCGAAAAGTAAGCCAAGTCATATCCCATTTACGTGAAATGGATTTGAAAGGCAAGGGTGTAGGTTCTACCAATATGAATCAAGCAGATTTGTTAAAAGAACTTATAGTAAAGATTTTCTAATTCTATTTCCTGTCTATACTATATTTTCCAGGACCAAGTAATGCAATTGCTACAAACCCAACGAGGTATAACAAGGCTTTTTCCTTTGATCCAAAAGCATCTGCCGCGTGAACTATAAAAGCTGCAACCAACATGGTTATCCCTGTTGGGATAGTCGCCAAACGGGTTTTGTATCCTATAATTATTAGTATAGGGCATATGAATTCACCAATAACGGCTAGGAATAGGGAAGGAGCTGCACCAATACCAATAGGGTCACCAAACTCAAAGTCACCTGAAATTAGTTTCTGAAGTTTAGGAAGTCCGTGCGTAAGCATCATAGCCGACATAGAAATTCTTAATAAGGCGAGTCCAGTAGCCGTTAGGGGGGAAGTTTTCATGTTATCGTTTAATTATGTTGGCTAAAATTATCAATTTTTATTGTCTTCTGTAGAATTATTTTTAACTGATTCAAAAGTTCTATACTATTTTCTAGATTAAAATATAAAGGTGGTTTTATTTTTAGCACATTATCGTAAGGGCCGTCTGTACTTACTAATATGAATTTCTCACGTAAATCATTTTTTATGGTTTGTGCTAGTAGTTTATTTGGACTACCATCTTTTTGGATTAATTCTACACCTAAAAATAGCCCACTTCCTCTTACATCACCAATTTCTTTATGTGTATTTTGAAGCGCAGTAATTCCTTTTTTAAGAAAGGAGCCAACTTCAAGCGCATGGGCTTGTAACTGATCTGCTTCGATTACATCTAAAACTGCTTCTCCAATGGCACATGATACAGGGTTACCTCCAAACGAGCTAAAGAATTCCATTCCGTTGTCAAAACTTTCTGCTATCTCGCTGGTGGTCACTACGGCACCAATTGGGTGTCCATTCCCCATAGGTTTGCCTAGAATCACCATATCTGGTACTACATCATACATTTCATAGCCCCAAAAATGACTACCTAAGCGCCCGAAACCTACTTGTACTTCGTCACTTATACAAACTCCGCCTTGCGCCCTTATTTTTGGGTAGACTTCTTTTAAATAATTGATTGCCAATGGAACCTGACCGCCACAGCCCACAATCGGTTCTGCAATAAAGGCCGCTATATTTCCGTGTTCGTCTGTAATCTGTTTATTAGTGATATCAGAATAATGTATGCTGGCTTCGGATTCCGATTTAAAACCTGAACCGTACACTTTGGGCATAGGAGTCTGTAAAATATGCTCTACTTTCCCTTTTCCACCCTTGTGGTTATATTTGTAATGACTAATATCTATTCCGTTTTGTGTATTGCCGTGGTACCCGTGTTCCAGAACCATGACTTTATTTTTCTTTGTATGGGTTTTGGCTATTCTTATGGCCAAGTCGCTAGCCGCACTTCCTGAGTTTACAAAAAACACCTTATTTAGATGTGCTGGGAATTTGGACAGCAGCTTTTCCGAATAGGAGAGCAGTTCTTCGTAAACGTAGCGGGTATTGGTATTCAGCTTCGCCATAGTCCGTTGTCCAGACTCCACCACATGGGGATGGCAATGGCCTACTTGCATAATATTGTTATAGGCGTCTAGAATTGTATTCCCATCCGTGTCATACATAAACTGGAGGGCAGCGCTGGACATTTGAATGGGATTAGTATAGCTTAAAGACAAGGCACTGCTTATCGTTTTTTCTCTTCTTTTTAGCTGGTGTTCCAAGGTCTGCTTTTTGGTCTCGGTAAAATCACAGGCCTTTCTAAAACAATCTTTGGCTAGGATAGGATTTATTCTAAGCCATTTTCTCAACAAATTCCATGCGGGTTGTTCGCTTATGGTAATATAGTCGGAATCTGGCTTCTGTTTTTTGTTATGTGCCGAGTTGCATACGCTAGTGCAGAGCCTGGCAGCAACGAGGTAGTATAAAGCGTCGAGTTCCTGTTCTTGTAATGGAAGGATATTATTATAGGCTGATATTACGGTTTTTGCAACTGCTAGCGGTTGTTCTTCAGCCATCATTACATAGGTAAGTCCTATGGCCAGGTCATTAATTAACCATGAATCACACATGTCGCCAAAATCTATAATTCCGGTAACTTTCCCATTAGTTGTAAGTATATTCCAATCGTTGGCATCGTTGTGAAGAATACTTTTGCGGAGTCTATGTTGAATAGGAGTTACATGTTCATTAAACTGTAAGAAAAAATAACGTACCAGATTGCGGTTCTTCGCATCGGTAATGTCATTTAAAAATTTACGGTTGTTGGTAAAATGCTTCAAATCCCAGAGGGTTTCTTTTGCTTTTATCACGGCATCATAATGTCCCAGCAGCATTTTATCTATATTGCCTAAAGCGGTGCCGAAAGAGATCAGTAACGCTTCATCTTTTAGAATTTCAGCCAAAAATTCTCCTTCTATAAAAGGTAGGAGTCTATAAATAAAACCATCAACTATGGTAACCGCATGTTCTTCTAGATTATGAATACTTTCTGGAAAGTTTAACTGTTCGATTTCGTTTAGCTTTTGGGCGACACGGTCTTCAGCCAGCAGCACCGCTATGGTTTCTTCTGTGTAGTGGTATTTTTTTAAAACGAAGGTACCGGAGTCAGCCTTTACCTTAAAATTAATGCTCTCATATCCTTCCAATGTCTTAAGAGAGCAATTTGTTAATCCGTAATACTGTTCCAGAATCGCATTCATACTATGTCCGTCGTTTGACACAAAGCTAGTTTAAGAAATTGAAATAGGGTAGTGAACGGTTTATTTTAGAATGAATTATTATGGAGAATTAGGTATTGTAGTTGGTATATAAGAAAATGCCAACTTAAACATAGCCTAGAAAAAGTAGCAATACATTAATAAGCAGATGAGTTAAATGGACTAGACTGCGCTGGTTGTAACAGTCCAAATGGCATTGTTCCTAATCTAATTTTTAAAAATAGAAATATCTTATAGAGCTACAATTAATCCAACGGTCTACTCTCTCAATTTTGGATAATCCTGTGGATTTGCCTCGTGTAGTATGCTGTAAACCTTTTCAAAAATATCCTCTGCATTTGGTTTAGAAAAGTAGTCACCATCTGTACCATAAGCCGCTCTGTGCGCTTGAGCCGTCAACGTTTGTGGTGCACTATCCAAATACTTGTACCCTTGTTGCTTTTCTACGATTTCATTTAAGATATAGGCAGAACATCCTCCAGGAACATCTTCGTCTATAACCAAAAGCCGATTTGTTTTTTGAACACTTTTCACCACATCCTGTTTGATATCAAAAGGGAGCAAGGTCTGAGCATCTATAATTTCTGCATCTATTCCAACTTCCAATAGCTCCTTTGCTACTTGTTCCACTATCCTGAGTGTTGAACCATAGGACACTAGCGTAATATCCGTGCCTTCTTTAATAGTTTCCACAACACCTATCGGAGTGCAAAATTCACCTAAATTTGTAGGCTTGGGTTCCTTTAATCGATAGCCATTAAGGCTTTCGATAACCAAAGCAGGCTCGTCACTTTTCATTAAAGTGTTATAAAAACCTGCAGCTTGAGTCATATTTCTTGGGGCTAAGATGTACATGCCACGAAGTAGGTGTATTAATCCTCCCATTTCAGAACCGGAATGCCATATTCCTTCCAATCTATGCCCACGCGTTCTTACAATCAACGGTGCTTTTTGCTTTCCTTTGGTACGATATAAAAGCGTAGCCAAATCATCTGTTAGTGAAGACATGGCATAAAAGATATAATCTAAATACTGGATTTCCGCAATAGGCCGTAACCCCCGTAATGCCATTCCAATACCCTGACCTATAATCGTAGTTTCACGAATGCCAGTATCTGCAATTCTAGTACTTCCGTACTTTTCCTGTAAACCTTCCAATCCTTGATTTACATCTCCAATAGCACCGGTATCTTCTCCAAAAATCAAGGCATTAGGATACTTATTGAAAAGGTTGTCAAAATTATCACGCAAAATAACTCTTCCGTCTACTTTTTCCCCGCTGTGATCAAATAGGGGTGCAATCGGACTAATATTGGTAGCCCTATTCTCATTTGGACTGTAGAGATGTGAACTAAATTCTGGTTGCGTTTTGGTCAAAAAGTTTTGCACCCAGTCTACCAATGCCTGTCTTTCTGCCGAGGACTCTCCTAAAAGATACCGAAGAGATTTTCTAGATGCGACGGCCAAATCTTTTAGTATAGGTTCCTCAACGGCTATAAGATCATTCTTCAGTTTAGTCAAAAAATTCTTGTTTGGACTTTTAGACGCAGCTAAATGTATGAGCTGTACGAGGCTCTTTTTGGCTGCAACGTTTTCTTGTAAAAATTCTGCCCATGCCTCTTTTTTTGATTCTCGAACTGTTCTCTTTACTTGCTTCTCCATTTCTGCCAGTTCGGAAGTAGTGGCAATACCAGATTCTAAAATCCATTCTTTAAACCGCTTGTTACAATCATTATCACGCTCCCATTCCAATCGCTTATCGTCTTTATAGCGCTCGTGAGAACCGGAAGTGGAGTGCCCTTGAGGTTGGGTTAATTGGGTTACATGAATGATTACAGGTACATGTTCCTGTCTGGCAATATCAGATGCGTTTTCATAGGCATGCATCAAGGCTGTATAGTCCCAACCTTGTACTTTTAATATTTCATAGCCTTCATGCTCTTCATCGCGTTGAAAACCTGATAGTATTTTAGAGATATCTTCTTTTGTAGTGTGGTGTTTTGCAGGTACTGAAATTCCGTATTCATCATCCCAAATACTCACAACCATGGGCACTTGTAATACACCACCGGCGTTTATAGTCTCCCAGAACATACCCTCGCTGGTGCTTGCATTTCCTATGGTTCCCCATGCTACCTCGTTTCCGGCATCGGAAAATTTGGAGCTGTCCATTCCTTTTTCCTCTCTATATACTTTTGAGGCCTGTGCTAACCCTAATAATCTGGGCATTTGGCCAGCGGTACAGGATATATCCGAGCTACTATTCTTTTGTTGTGTCAAATCTTTCCATGTGCCGTCTGAATTTAGGCTGTAGGTAAGGAAATGACCTCCCATCTGACGACCACCGCTCATAGGCTCCTTCTCCATGTCGGTAGTAGCATATAGGCCATGGAAAAAATCCTTAGGTTTTAGTAGCCCTAAGGCCATCATAAAGGTTTGGTCACGATAGTAACCGCTTCTAAAATCTCCGTTCTTAAAGGCTCTGGCCATGGCCAATTGAGGGAGTTCTTTACCATCTCCAAAAATTCCAAATTTAGCCTTACCGGTAAGTACTTCTTTTCTACCCAAAATACTACATGACCTGCTTATAAAAGCTATTTCATAATCTTGAAGTATTTGCGCCTTAAAATCTTCAAAGGAAATATCATTGCTAGTTTTGGAAGAGACATTCATAGGCTATATCGTGTTGTTGCAAAAATACTCAAACAAAAGCATTTTAGCAATGGTAGAACGGCAATATTCCTTGAGATATTGCTGGTTTTAGTAACAATTAATTGCGTATTTGTTAATTATGGCTTGGTAATAAGGGTTTTTGTTGCGAATATAGAATCTAAAACCAGGTTCTAGTAAATAATCCCGTAAGTGTTCTTGGACTTACTGTAATTATAAAACGGATTTTCTCTCCATAGTTTTGCTGGCCCACTTCCCAGCCATTGTTGGAATGTAAAGGAAAATAAAGTTCAAAGAAATCGGTTACTAGATTTAAACGAATACCGCTATCGTAAACGAACTTTGCTCTGGAACCTTTATTTTTCACCAAACCGGCATCACCATACAATTCTACCCAACGCCAAAGATTAATGCTTGTATTGACAGTTGTCATCCAATTATCAGAAAAACGATACTCCTCGTCCAAAAAGGATTTAAAGCCACCTTCCGCAATAATAAGCTGTTGGCTGTAGATTCCCGAATCTTCCGATTGCCCTAAATAACTATAGTCAAAAAGATAATTTGTTGGTCTATCTAAAGCAAAATTAAAGAAATTGGTATCGGTGCTGTTAGTCAGGAATTTACCAGCAAAAAAACGTAGGTTAAACTGCCTATTATTTTCAAAGAGTTTTCTATACTCATACTCAAAGGCTACTTTACTAAAGTTCTCGGCCAATTGAAAGTCCACAGACCATGAGTTATAATCAATGATGCCATTATGTCTATTTAGGTATCTGGCATTAAATACACTGTAGTCTGGATTTTCCGAGTCATTGGCTAAATCTTGAACACTTTCATCAAAATCCCTAAGGATGTTGACATACCTAAAGGTTAAGAACTCTCGCTTATCAGACCTTAAATCATCTGGTCTCCAACCAAAACTTAAGGAAGGTGTTACAGAGGTAGCTCTTGAGTTTACATTGAAATGGGAGGTAGATGCCGATATACCATAATTGGAAACGTAAAGCCCCGTTTTATTTAAGTATTTACGATAATTGAACTTTCCATACCCTACAAAAGCTTTCTCCCTAAACGAATAGGAAGGAGCAAAATCATACACAAAAGGGCGTTCTAAAAAGGTTTTATTATAGAGTCGCATACCTGGGGTCCATCCATCATAAATATTGAAATTTAACACGGGTACATAGAACACTTGATTGTAATAAGGATTCTCGGTGTCCTTAAAAAAAGTAAAATGCAATTTTTTATTACTGGATAAAAATCCTCCCAAGGATTTCCAGTTGTCCCGTTGATTAAACTCTGGTATTTTTTGGTCGTAGTTAAGTACTAGTTTATCTTCATCGTTATTTGGAATGGTAAATGTTTCTAAGGTTTTTATATCCTTGAACCAGTAGTTAGAAATAACCGAATCATTTTTAAGGCCGAACATTGAGATTGGGACATTGGTGCCTTCCTTGTTCTTGATACTAACGTTTAGAGAGTCCCCAAGATTTTTAACTTTTTTAATTTTGAAATCGATTCTGCTGTCGTTAGCTACATAATCCTTAAAAAACCAATTGATGTCTTCAGTTGTTGATCTTTTCAAAATAGACTCAAAATCAAGAACTTTTACTTTGTTCAGTTGGTAATATTTGAAGAAAGTTTTAAGGCTTTCATCTACCTTATCTTTCCCTATATAATTTGCTAAGTAAGCCAGACCTAGGCCTGCTTTGTATTTGTTGGCTATTTGTTGATTGAATTTGATAAGAGAATCGTTGCGTACGGTTAAGGCTTGATCTCTATTACTTCTTGCCATAAGGTTATACAGGAAGGAATATTGTTCATTGAATTCCATATTGGCCAAATTAAAGTTACGCAGGCCCCATATACGCGATAAATTCCCGAATAATTTCTGGTTAGGATAGTATTCTTCTACAAAAGCAATCATAAGATAATTGGCAATAGCACTGTTTAGCCATTGCTCGCTTCTTGGGTCTAAAAAAAGAGTTTCTTTAAGCATACTGTTCAAAGTTGTTTTTAAAAACTTCATTTCAAACTGAAACTGCTGCTCATATGGTCTTACAAAGGAGGGTAATAGATTTAAACCGTATAATGGGTCTTTGTTATAATCGAGTTGGCTAACCAATAATTTTTTATGAGGAAAATCCCCTAAATTCTGATGGATAAAATTGGTAATCCTATTGATACTAATCCCTTGTTCCATAGGGCTGTATCGTGGTGCGGTTATATCTGTTTCTATGGTTAAAGAAGGCGTTACGTGGGTCGTAAAGTCTTTTGTAGTTCTTATAATCAGTTCTGCACTTTTTTGTTTTTCGGCAGTCAATTGCACCGATTGCCCATTTGGGAATTTGGATTCGGATTGTTTGTTTAGGTTCGAAGTGATATACAGACTATCGGGATATTTAAAATCGATAGTTGTTTTGGTCATATTGGTATACAGGTCTTCCAAGTCTTTATTGGAGTACAAACGCCATTTACCGTCATATACTGCTGGAGTTAGGTACCAATCCTTTAAATAATAATTCCCCTTGTTGTCATACCCGTATGTGGTGAATTTATCTGAAGGTAATTTTACTTTATAAGTAATGAAAATTTTGGTAGAAGTTTCCGGTGTTAAAGGTTCGTTTAATCGTACCTGTATAATATCTTTTCCTGAAGCCCGTTCCCATTGTAGTCCATTATAATCAGCATCAACAACGCTGATAATAGAGGTGAATCCCCGTTCACTATCTTTTGCTAAATGCAGACTTTTCTTAAACTCTTGTGCAAAACGTTTTGCAAGTCCAGTGTTCTTTTTAGAGTAGGCATTAGCCCAGTCGTTAAAGTAGAGTATCCCTAAATTATAACGCGAATCGTTGTAGTAGGTAAACTCTTGTTTAATATCTAATTCCTTGGTATACTCGTTTAAACTTACGGAAAGTTTTGTCTCGTATTGCGCAAAAAGGCATGTGCTTCCAACTAAAAATAGAAGCAAGCAAAGCGTTTTGGTAAAGTAAGGAAACGTTCTCAAAGGATATATTAAAAGTTAGGGCTCAAGGTATGGCCTTTGTAAAACGAATCTATTATTTCAATGACTTCCTCTGGGGTATCCACAATTTGTATAAGGTTCAAATCCTCTGGACTAATGTTCCCTTCCTTCAACATAATGTTCTTGATCCAATCTAAAAGACCTGTCCAGAAATCACTACCCACGAGAATTATAGGAAATTTTCCAATTTTATGCGTCTGTATTAGCGTAATCGCTTCGAACAGCTCATCTAGGGTACCAAAACCACCAGGCATCACTACAAAGCCTTGGGAATACTTTACGAACATGACCTTTCTCACGAAAAAATAATCAAAATCTAAACTTTTATCTGCGTCTATATACGGATTGTCATGCTGTTCGAACGGGAGGTCTATATTTAGTCCTACGGAGATGCCACCGGCTAAATTTGCTCCTCTATTACCCGCCTCCATAATACCGGGTCCACCACCAGTAATAACTCCGTAACCAGCTTCGGCAATACTTTTGGATATCTCCACCGCTAGTTTATAGTATTTACCTTCTTCTTTGGTACGTGCAGATCCGAATACGGATATACACGGCCCTATTTTGCTCATCTTTTCAAAACCGTTGACAAACTCGCCCATAATTTTAAAAAGAGCCCAAGAATCGTTGGTTTTAATTTCGTTCCAACCTTTATGATGTTTTTCTGATCTCATATGTTACGTTTATCGTATACTCACAAAAATAGGGAGCTTATTTTATATTCATTTCTTTTCTCAAAAACTCTGCCGTATAACTTTTTTTGTCCTTACAGATTTCTTCTGGGGTTCCTTTAGCTACCAATTGACCCCCAGCACGACCACCTTCGTAGCCTATATCGATTACATGATCTGCCAGTTTTATAACATCCAGATTATGTTCAATAACCAAAACTGTATTTCCTTTGTCTGCCAATTTATTTAGAACTTCCATTAACACCCTAATATCTTCAAAATGAAGTCCTGTCGTAGGCTCATCCAAGATATAAAATGTATTGCCGGTATCCCTTTTTGATAGTTCAGTAGCCAATTTTATACGTTGTGCTTCTCCACCTGATAATGTGGTAGACTGCTGACCCAAAGAAATATAACCCAAGCCAACATCTTGTATGGTCTTTAACTTACGATGTATTTTAGGAATAAGTTCAAAAAACGACACCGCTTCGTCAATGGTCATCTCCAAAACGTCTGCAATCGACTTTCCTTTGTAACGGATTTCTAGGGTTTCTCTATTAAAACGTTTTCCGTTGCAGGTTTCGCATTCCACGTAAACATCTGGTAGGAAGTTCATTTCTATCACCCGTAAACCGCCCCCTTGGCAGGTTTCACATCGCCCACCTTTTACATTAAAACTAAAACGCCCTGGTTTGTAACCACGAATAGCCGCTTCTGGTGTTTTGGTAAATAAGGAACGAATCTCACTAAATACGCCTGTATAGGTTGCCGGATTGGATCGTGGCGTTCTCCCAATAGGAGACTGGTTAATGTCAATAACCTTATCAATATGTTCTAGCCCGGTAATCTTTTTATAGGGCATTGGTTTTTTAACGCCGTTAAAATAATAGGCATTCATGATAGGGTAGAGGGTTTCGTTGATTAAGGTAGATTTACCACTGCCAGAAACTCCAGTCACACCAATCATTTTGCCCAACGGAAATTCAACCTTTACGTTCTTTAGATTATTTCCTGTACATCCAGAAAGCACTATTTTCTTGCCGTTGCCCTTTCTGCGGGTTTTGGGTACTTCTATTTTTTTTACTCCTGTAATGTAATCTGCCGTTAGGGTATGGTGATTTTTTAATTCCTCCGGTGTGCCTTCGGATATGATTTCTCCGCCGTGCTTCCCTGCCCTTGGTCCGATATCTATAACATGATCTGCACACATAATCATATCTTTATCGTGCTCAACAACGATTACAGAGTTCCCGATATCCCGTAAGGATTCTAAGGATTTAATGAGTCTTGCATTATCGCGTTGGTGTAATCCAATACTCGGTTCGTCTAAAATATAGAGAACACCCACAAGCTGACTCCCAATCTGTGTGGCCAAACGTATCCGTTGTGCTTCACCACCAGAAAGCGACTTTGAGCTTCTGTTCATAGAGAGGTAATCCAAACCAACATCCAATAAGAACTGAATACGAGTACGTATTTCCTTGACGATTTCTCCGGCAATTTTTAGCTGATTGCCCTCTAGCTTTTGTTCGAGTGCTGTAAAAAATTCTGCAAGTTCCGAAATATCCAAATGAGCTACTTCTGCAATATTCCTATCGTCTATTTTAAAATTAAGCGATTCTTTACGTAAGCGGGCGCCATCGCAGGTAGGACAGGTAATCTTGTCCATATATTCCTTAGCCCATCTTTTTATGGAGGTCGTAGCAGCGGTCTCAAACTGACTTTTTATGAAATTAGAAATCCCCTCATAGTCAATTTTATAGGTGCGCTTTACACCGAGGCTTTTCGAGTCTACCTCAAAATTTTCATTACCGCCCTTTAAAAGCACTTCAATCGCTTCATCTGGAATTTTTTCGATGGGATCTGTCAGTTCAAAATTATAGCGCTGGGCAATGGTCTCTATTTGCTTAAAGGCCCATGATTTCTTGTATTCGCCCAATGGCGCAATCCCCCCCGCTTTAATGGAAAGTTTTTTGTTAGGAAATATCTTTAAGTCGTTTACTTCGTATACATGACCCAAGCCACTGCAATAGGGACACATGCCCTTTGGAGAGTTAAAAGAGAAGGTATTGGGTTCCGGAACAGGGTAGGATATACCTGTGGTAGGGCACATGAGGTCCCTACTGAAATATCTAGGTTCTGATGTTCCTTCCTCCAAAATCATTAACACATTATCGCCGCTGTACATAGCGGTATTGATGGTCTCTGAAATACGCTTATGCAGGTCTTCGGTTTCTACAACCTTCAAACGATCTATAACGATTTCTATGTCATGGACTTTGTAGCGGTCCACTTTCATACCCTTTACAATATCCTTGACCTCACCATCTACACGAACTTTTACAAAGCCCTGCTTGGCAATCTGCTCAAAAAGCTCTCTATAGTGTCCTTTTCTGGATTTTATAATGGGCGCTAGAACATTTATTTTCCTACCACGATAGGATTCTATAATCAGTTTTTTTATCTGCTCATCGTTATAGCTTACCATTTTTTCGCCCGTATTGTAGCTGTGCGCGTCTCCGGCACGAGCAAAAAGTAAGCGTAAAAAATCGTAAATCTCGGTAATGGTGCCTACGGTAGATCGTGGCGATTTGGAAGTCGTCTTTTGTTCTATGGCGATAACTGGCGATAAACCATCAATTTTATCCACATCTGGGCGTTCCAAACCTCCTAAAAACTGTCTGGCATAGGCAGAGAAGGTTTCTATATACCGCCGTTGTCCCTCTGCATAAATGGTGTCAAATGCCAAGGAGGACTTTCCACTACCAGACAAGCCAGTTATAACTACTAGTTTTTCTCGGGGAATGGTTACATCTATATTCTTTAGGTTGTGAACGCGGGCGCCCTTCACCTCTATATTTTCTTCGTAATTAATCATGTATTCATAGCAAGGGTGCAAAAGTACAATAATGAGACCTAATTACGAATTGTAGGAGCGATGTGTTTTTGGTTTTTAGTCGTTGACTGAATCTTCAAAAAGTAACTTTATTTGGCACTAGGTATTCCCGTTGTTTGTTGAGGACTTATGTTGATTGTAAAAAGCTAAACGTTTCGTTGTCCTAGCGTATATAAAAATGATTTTGATGTTTTATCCTTGAAGGCAAACTAAGTTCACTTATTATCTTGAGTAGCTTCAACAAATTATAAGTTATTTAAAGTTTAGGTTTAGCGCCTTTTAATTTTATTTTTTCCGTTGTGCCTTAATAAATACATCGATATTGTCTGGACGGTCATTGACAAAACGTAGGGTGGTTAACCCATTTTCGTTTTGGTTAATCACAGCTGGAATAGAGGTAGTAGTTAAGAACCAACCCGCTGGTAAGACAACAGTATTTCGGTTACGTCCGAAACTTCTGTCCCAAACTAATTGCTCTTTGTATACCGCATACCGGTTTGGGTCTGTGTAGGTTTCGGTAATACGTAAGCGCTTAGATTCACCTTCTTTTATTGGATTAAACCAAATGGCAACGACTTCAGTTTCCGGTTTAATTTCAGTATTAATAGCAATGCCACGCTTTGTAATTGCATCTCCAATGAATGATTCTACCTTTAGCGCTTCTCCTGTATCTAAGATAATCGCAGAAGGGTTTGAGGCTTTGCTCCCTGCACGTACGATATTAATGTAACGATCCATACCTGTGCGAGTTTCCGTATAATCGTGATATAACAAAAACGAACCTGTTTCAGGTTGCTGTAAGAAATAAACAATATCCCGATCTTGAAAAGCACGTTCACTAAACTGATACCCTAGTCGAGCTTTAGATTTATCTCTTGCTGTTCCAGTCCCTGCATCGTAAGCATCTTCTTTCGGAATTTTAATAGTGGTGTTATTGGCTAGCCGTTTTGCTTTTATCACCAGGGGAACAGCCTCTGTACTTCGATTTAAAAAACTAACTTTTATACGAGCATCGTCTGTAAGATCCACTTGTGAGGGATAGTTGCAATGTGTCAATTCATATCCTTTTGGTAATATAATGCTATTACGTTTAACACCTAAAGTACGAGAGAATACAATAGATGCTCCTTCTTTAAAATAACTTGTCGAGTCCTTATAGGTTTTATCAATTCGAATGCGTGCTTGTCCGCCTTTAGGAACAGGCCTCGCCAAGGTTACCTGAAGATAATCCGTATCATCTAACACACCTATGAGTCCATTTTGTTTTGCGATGTTAGCATCAACGATTTGCCATTTGAGTTCTTTTCCAGAAAATAAATCCCAAACCTTCTCTACCGTATGGTCACTACCGCGTCTTAAGGTGTTCCAATAGAACTCAGCATTAGCGGCTGTAGCGCTAACATCATACATAATTCGGAATGATTTACTTTCAGGATTTAGTAGCTCGTATTGTGTATAACTATCCGTTTGCGTTTGCTGTGCTTGAATAGACATACTTAAAAGCAATAGCAGCAAAAACATATTCGATTTTAAGGAATCAAAGCTGGTGGTCATATAGTTTTACGTTTTTAATCGATTTAGATTCGTTTTAAAGATACGTAAAGTTCTATTTTGATGTATGCATTACTGCTGAAACTAGTTAAAATCCTGCATTGAAGTTGGTGCATGATGATGCATATTTAAAGGCTTCCTGTTTGGTTCGCCTAATGGTTCATGCAGTAAAACCAGGATACCTAAATTCTTTAAATGTATGCGATAAACATTATCCACAAAGCTCAAAAGCCTGCTTTGCAATTTCCAATTCCTCGTTGGTAGGAATAACCAAGACCTTCACTTTAGCTCTTTCGGCATTTATTTCCCGCAGCATAGAAGATCTAACTTCATTTTTAGCATCGTTCAGGGTAATTCCAAAAAAGTCCATATCTGTACAGACTAGTTTTCTGATGACGCTGGAGTTTTCGCCAATGCCTGCGGTAAAGATGATAGCATCCAAGCCGTTCATAGCGGCCGTATAAGCACCTATATATTTTTTAATTCGGTAGGCGTTCATTTCTAAAGCAAGCTGGCATGCATTGTTCCCATTTTCTGCTGCGGTTTGAATATCCCTAAGGTCGCTAAAACCTGTAAGTCCTAGCATTCCACTTTTTTTGGTGAGTAGGTTGTTTACATCATCTAAAGCATATCCTAATGTATTGACCAAATAAAAAATTACGGCATGGTCAATATCCCCGCTGCGGGAACCCATGATGAGTCCGTTTCCAGGAGCAAAACCCAAACTATGGTCTACACTTTTACCGTTTACGATGGCGGTTATACTGCACCCGTTCCCAAGGTGTATGCTCAGTATTTTTGATTCCTGTTTATTGAGATAGGCAATCGCTTTTTCCGAAACGTATTTATGACTGGTGCCGTGAAATCCGTAGACCTGTATGCCATGTTGGTCATACAATTCATTAGGGATAGCGTATTTACGTGCTTTTACAGGCATGGTCTGGTGAAAAGCGGTATCAAAGACCGCAATCTGTTTGGCTTCGGGAAAGAGCTGTTCTGCTATAATAATACCTTCTAAATTATGCGGATTATGCAAGGGAGCCAAGGTGGCGTATTCCTGAATTTCTTTTTTAACTGCTTCGGTTACCAATGCGGTGGCTGAAAAAGAATCCCCTCCGTGAACCACACGGTGGCCAACTACATCAATTTCAGCACTATTTTTAAGGACTCCTTTTTTAGTATCTAGCAATATATCTGCTATTTTTTTGAGACCGTCGTTGTGCGTTTTAATAGTACCTTCTTCTTCAATGGTAGCCTTGCCTGACTTGAATGTAAACACCGCATCATCTGAACCAATGCGTTCTACCAATCCGGAACAAACCACGGTTTCCAATGGCATTTGAATCAGTTGGAATTTAATGGACGAGCTTCCGGCGTTTATGATGAGGATGTTCATATTGGTTATTAGATTACTTTGTTAATGTGTTTTTGTCGTTCCGAGGCACATGAGATTCTGGGTGCTTATGTCAGTTCGAGTGGTTTATTTTTCGATTTTTTATTGGAAAACAAACTGTATCGAGAACCTTTGTGACTTGAAAGCTTCTCGATACAAATTTTGCTTCCTAAAAGGTAGCAAAACCCACTCGAAGTGACACTTTGTCCAAGCATCAAAACCCATTGTTTCTCAAATTTTAGCAGAACGCTTCTGAATGATACAAACAGGACTGAAGCAATTATCAAGCGAAAGGTTGGAAGGGTTAAAACACCAAGGTCATTCATACGCTATGCTTTACAAGCCTTCTGCCTGTATGGCTGTTATGACCACTGTATTAAATATATCATCTACAGTGCAGCCGCGACTCAAATCGTTTACCGGTTTGTTTAGTCCTTGAAGCATAGGGCCAATGGCAAGTGCGCCGGTTTCTCGTTGTACTGCTTTATAGGTGTTGTTTCCGGTATTCAAATCAGGAAAAATAAACACGGTCGCTTTTCCAGCTACTTCAGAATCTGGTAGTTTGCTCATGCCGACTTTTAAATCTACTGCAGCATCGTACTGTATGGGGCCTTCTATTTTAAGGTCGGGTCGTTTTTGTTTTACAATTTCTGTAGCTTTTCGAACACGGTCTACATCTTCGCCCATACCAGAAGCGCCAGAAGAGTAGGAGAGCATGGCGATCCGTGGTTCTATACCAAAGGCAGAACTTGTATCCGCAGATGAAATAGCGATTTCGGCTAATTGTTCCGCATTTGGATTGGGGTTAATGGCACAATCGCCAAAAACAGTAACCCGATCGGGAAGGCACATGAAAAACACAGAGGATACCAAGGAAACCTCAGGCCTTGTTTTTACAAATTGTAAAGCAGGAAGTATAGTATGCTGTGTTGTATGTATGGCACCTGAAACCATCCCGTCCGCATGACCTTTATAGACCATCATGGTTCCAAAATAGGAGACATCCGTCATTAAATCTTCTGCCATGGTAAGATTTACGTTCTTATGCTTTCGAAGTTCAAATAGGGTAGTGGCGTAGTCTTTAAAATTTGGGGATTCCACCGGGTCTATAATCTGGATTTTTTCCAAATCCAAGGAGATATCCAATGTTGTGAGTTTTCCTATTATTTGTTCTTTGTTCCCCAATAGAGTCAATTCTACGGCGTTGGCATCTATCAATTGCTTAGCGGCTTTTAAGATGCGTTCGTCTATCCCTTCGGGAAGGACAATATGCTTTTTATGTTCTTTGGCACGTTTCAAAAGATTATACTGGAACATCCTTGGTGTAATGCCGGTTGCTTTAAATGTAATCAGGCGCTCCTCAAGGTCTTCGGTAGGTACATAGGTTTCAAAATCACTAATTGCGGTCTGTATCTTTTCGGTATTTTCCGCATACATCTGGGATTTTATAGCACCAATACGGTTCGCCATGCCAAAGGTGCCTCCTTCAACTAATATAATGGGTACCACTTCGGATAGGCCTTGAATAAGCTTTTGGATGGAGTCTTCCGGAATAATACCGCCTGTAAGGACTATGCCTGAAATGGATGGATAATTGACCGAAATATTGGCCTGCAAGGCCCCTAAAATAATATCGGCCCTATCACCAGGAGTAATTACAAGACCGTTTTCTTTTAAATAGGTCAAATAGTTTCGCAGTTGCATGGCACCTACACTAAAACCATCTACCCGATTATTAATATAATTATGACCGAACAGAATTTTACCACCCAAGGTTTCCGTGATTTCTTTTACGGAAGGGTTGGCTAAAACAGGATTTAACGGAATAGCCGCAACCATTACGCTTGCAGGAAGTTGATTTTTGAGTTGCTTCTTAATAAGTTCTAAGTTCTCCGTTTGTACCTTGTTAGCTATAGCAGCCAATACTTTTACCCCTTTATCATCAAAGGAGTCATAAGCAATTTGTAGATTTCCTACGAGACCTTCTAGGGTCTTATCTACTCCGCTCGCTAAAATTATAGCAGGGATGCCTAAGTTTTTTGCGATGATTATATTTATATCGAATTCGATAATCGTTCCCTCTCCGGTAAAATTGGTTCCTTCTACCAGTACAAAATCGGATTGTTCCTCTATGGCCTTGTATTTTTCGATGATTTTACTAATAATTTCCTCGTCCTCGTCATCATTCTTCATGCGTATGACCTCACTTCGCGTAAAGGCATAAGCATTTTCAAAAGGAATATTCAAATTAAAAAAGCTGGTAATCGTATTGATATGATTATCAATTGTACCAGGTTCAAAATCATCTATAATCGGTTTGAAATAGCCTACTTTTGCGGCTTTGCCCAAAAGCAGGTGCATAAGTCCAAGTGATATAATAGATTTTCCACTATTAGGTTCGGTAGTGGCGATGTATATAGCTTTGCTCATATGGTGATTTTGAACCTACAAATTTAGTGGTTAAATCTGTAAAACGGAATCCTATACCTTGATTATCCGTGGTACTTAAAACTGGAGTATCCTTGGGTAACCGTTAGCAAAAAGCACCAGACTTATTCCTATGTTTTTATTAAAAATATTCTCAAAGGATATACACCACAAAAAATCCTAAATAGCTTCCTAAAGCAGTACCTAAAGTCCCAACTAAAATAGCAGGTAAGACTAAGTCTTTGCGGTCAAATGTTTCTGCAAGTGCAATGGCAGTAGCACCGCCACCAATATTAGCTTGGCTTACGATAGCTATCATTTCCCAATCGCGATATAGCAAACCACCAATAAGGATTACGAAAATACCATGAAAGAAAACTGCTAAACCTGTAAATAGGAGCAGGGTGACACCAACTTCTTTCAGTTCAGTAACGGCACTGACTTCACAATACGCACCAATTACCGCCAAGAATATAAACACCAAGTACATTCCTAAGTTATGACTGCCTTTTAAGTTCGCTACGAACTTTGTTTGCGCCAATACAATACCAAGGGTTGATAGGATAAGTATGGATGGGATTTGTGGTAACAGGCCTGAAATACTTTCGGACACAAAATAGGCGGTAACCCCTAAAAAAAGTAACCATATGAGCGAAATAAAATCTATGTGTTCATCTTCAACATTCAACTTGTTCTGTGCATTGGAGGTTGATTTTAAATTTGTTTTATCCTTCCAAAAGCGCCTTAGAAAGACGGGTAAGGCCAGAGTAGCCAAAATCCATACCGTGGTAATGACATTATCTACCGCAATGGTTCCTGCATATAAAATCCCTTTTTCTTGAAAGCCAAATTCTAAAGCCACGGCATTAAAATTGACACTACCTCCTGTATACGTTCCTGTTAGCATACCGGCAATTATTTTTCCATCTTCGCCCAACACACGCTCTGGGGAAACTAAAAACCAGGAAAGGAGTATGCCTAGGGTTGTTGCTAAAGAACCTATTAAAAACAGACCGATCATGGGTAATCCCGCTTGTTTTATGGACGTTAAGTTAACATTCAACAATAAATAAAAAATAGAGATTGGGGCGACATACGTGAAAATCGCACTGTATAGTTCAATACTGTTTGATGCCGAAGGAATTAGTTTTAGGTTGGCTAGAACTGCCGTGAAGAGGATAACCAATAACGCCGCTCCAAATTGTTTCCCGAATTTAGTTTTACCCGCATATACGGCAAATATAACCATAAGGCATAATAGTGCTAAAACGTAAACGGGGTTGGTGATAAGTTCCATTTATTTATAGGCTTTCTACAAACTTTAAAAATACGTTCTTGTGCAGCTCAAGTTTCATATTGGGCGAAAGAGATATACGAACAATATAATCTTTGTCCCCTTCTTTGGTGGTCCCCTGTGTAGAGGTTGCAGGTATGGTCCAATAACAACCATTTAACTGCCCATAGCTTACACAGAACTTGCTTTCGTCGGGTATTTCGGTAATCATTAGATTAATCAATTTCAGATTTAAGGCTCTTTTATAGGCTTCCTTTTCTTCGCTTGTATTCCCTTTTGTAGGGAGGTCTAATGAAAATACGGAGGGTGTAAACCCTTCGGCTGCCAATGCAGTTGAAACAAAATTAATTTTCGCGGTTGGTAAGGTCTCTTGGATAAAGTTTACAAATTCGCGTGTATTTGTATAAGCATCAGTAATTCGTTGATTCATTGTAGGCAGTTGTGTTGCCAGTATTTCATATTGAAGATCTGTAGCCTCGTTATCACAGAGGTTGAGGTGCAATGCTATATTTTCCATTAACCCTTCCGCTTTTTTATTAGCCACACAGTAGCCAGCAGTGCATAGTCCGCCACTCGGAAATTTTGATCCGCTAGCGTATGATATGCCTCTAATTGATGAGAGTATTTCACCTTCACCTAAAAAGTAAACGTTAGGACAAAATGTTTGGTCTAAAATAAAAACGGGATCAATAGCAATTTCTCCAGTTGGGGTTTTACGTACTTTGCTTAAAGCAGCCTTCAATTTTACTAGATCCGGTACTTCAACTCTAGGGTTGGTGGGAATTTCTGCAATGATATACGGAACAGCATCTTCACTAGCAATTTTGGTTAATACCGTATTGATACTTTGCACCATATTGTTGTCACCATCTACTGGTAAATCTACCACTTCTACGTTAGCTATGCATGCAGCGACGCGCCGTGCTTGATCGTTTGTGCCACCATAACAGTTTGGAGGAACAATAAATTTGATGGCCTTTCCTTCATGATTTTCAAGCGCATAGTGAACGAGACCCATCATTATAGCATACTGAACAGATAGTCCGCTAGAACCGACTATTGGCGTTGTAGTCGTGCCAGTAATCATCGAGATTAATTCTTGAACACTTGACTTATTCGCTTTAGGAGAATTTTCATTTTGCTTAATCGGTGATTGAGCTACATATGCTTTTAAAGCGATAAGGCAATCGGATGGTGTCATGGCAATCGTTTCCCTTCTTCTTACATGCTGAATATCCGAAATATAAGCGTCATTCTTCTCACCGCTTATGAGTAAGATACTTCCCAAATGATCGTAAAGGTTGATGAAGAAATCAATATTTGGATGGAGCTCGTTTGTGCTGATTTTATCTTGCTTACCAACAAAGATAGTACTGCCCCTAAATTCAGGAACGGCTGCGATACTTTCTACCCTTTTTAGCTCAAATTGATAACCGTATATGCGTCTTAGTATATTTACATCTAACATTTCCGGTAATTCGCCTGTATAGACGATTTGGGTACTTTTAGCATCTAAATGGTTTTTTCTCAGAATTGCCAACAAAGGAATCGTCTCTGATGAAAAACTAATAACTTGTTCTGTTTTTAGTTCATTTACCTGAGCGATTACCCATTCTAGTATACAGGATAATGGATGTCCTAAGCGAATATAATCATAGGCAGTGGGTAGCTCTTGGAGTGCAGATATAGCTGAGTTGTTCGTATTGAATAAGCCTTCAAACTCCTTTAAGAAGAGACTTTTGGCCAAGGCCTCATCATAAATATCTAGTCGATGAGTGGTTAGACGTAGCCAGCCAGCTGGCATATGTTCCAATACATCTTTAATATAATTATGTACGTTATTCTCTTTCATAGGAGGAAGCTTTCATAAATTGGTAAGCTACATTAATTAGATTTATTTTAAAAGTGTTGTTTACTGTTTTGTTCGTTTATAACACACCAAATACCGCAAGGACTGGAATAGAATTCTTGTAAACTAGTACCACCCTAATGTATCCGTATATCGCTATAAGCAATTACGCGTGCGTTTATTGAATACATTTGGTCATTCGTGTCCGTTTAAAAATTCACATTATTACAAAGCCTATAATACCTAGTGTGTTGAGACACTTTATGAGTTTCACGATTTGAAATTGAAACGATTTAAAATCAAGTATTGCTCGCAATACTATTTGGTTTTTACTTTATACGTGCTTCAACAAACAGGAAATGACAAAAAAGTCTTAGGTCTTGCATCCAATAACAACAACCCTTCGAGGTCTAAAGTCTTTATCCTGACCGCACGAATGCTTAGTTATTGTGAGGCGTTTTTTCTTCTTTGATTTCGGGTTGGTTTACTACTTCAAATTGGAAAATATCATTTCTTGAATAATGTCCAATAACATCAAAATCTAACTTACTCAATTTAATTTCTTCTAAATCTATTTCTGTAATTAAAGCACCTGCTTCATCAAATAAAGGCCCTGCTATTATTTTGCCTAAAGGAGAAACAATGACACTTCCTCCACGGCACATATTTTCTGGTTCATCCTGTACTAAAGATTGATATTTATCAGGATACATTGATTTTGTGAAAAATTGGTTACAGCCTAAAACAAAACATCGACCTTCCAATGCAATATGCTGCATTGTAGAAGTCCACTCTTCTCTTGAATCTGCTGTTGGAGCTATATAAATCTCAATTCCTTTCTTGTACATAGCCATTCTCGCTAAAGGCATATAATTTTCCCAGCAAATAAGTCCTCCAAGCTTTCCTATTTTAGTTTTATATGTAACTAAAGATTTACCATCAGCTTCACTCCAAACAATTCTTTCTGAACCCGTTGCTTTAATTTTTCTATGTACACCTAATAGACCAACTGTTGGAGAAATATACAGCATTGAGCAATATAAACTCCCATGTGTGTTTTCCTTTTCTGTAACTCCAATTACCAAATAGACGTCTTCTGATTTTGAAATTTTTTCAAGTCTTTGTAAATCTTCACTTTCTACATCTATGCTGTTTTTGTAATATTCTGAATATAGATTCCTACCTTCATTTGTCCTGCTACCAATTGTAGCACCAAAAGAAAATCCTCTTGGATAACCTGGAATAAATGATTCAGGAAAAACAATTAATTTACAATCTTGTTTTGCGTATTTCTTGGTAAGTTGCTCCACTTTATCAATCGTTTTTTCTTTATCGAAGAAAACTGGGCTATCTTGAACTAAGCATACTTTTAATTTCATTTATTTACTAGTTTTTCTGGATGACACACTACGTTTAGGTTTTGTTGTGCATTCGAGTTTTTATTTCCTAACCTCACTTTTCAATCTGATAGAACCTATCAAATTTCTGATTCTGCCATCACTAAAGAATTGATATCCATATGTTTTTCCAGTTGCGAAATCTGAGTATAATGAAACTTTAGTTCCATCGCTTTCATTCCAGCCTGCCATTATGGTATATTCATCGAAATGTATAGTGCTAATTTCCTCATTGGCATCCACTTTTGATTCTCTTTCAATCCAATATAGTTTTGTGTCAGAGCCATATGTTAAGTCAATGGTTACATAGTCCGTAAATTCATATTCAAGTTCTTTACCGTAAATTTCATTAGTTGTCATACTTAATTGAGAAGAAGTCATTTCTGTCTTGGGGGTTGTAACGGTCTCTTCTTTTTCTTTCGGTTTTTTATTACAGGCTTGAAATCCAATGACTAAAATGCAAAGGGCGGAAAATAAAATCATTTGATCTAAACGCGTTGCTGATTTTTTCATAATATTAGTTAGTTTATGTGCCTACTTTGTTCGGCTTTCCCCTTTTCTATTTCTCAATGTAGACTTGTCCTTCTGCATGAAGCACAGCAATTGGTTAAGAGTATCTGAGTACTCTTCTTTCTTTTTATGAACTCCCAAGCTAAGAGATTTTTAATACTTTAAAAAGTATTCGCAGCAACATGTTTGTAAATTTCTGTCGTTTTTCTTGAGCCAAGCCCTGATACAAACGTTCTTACTTCTAGAAATAGAGACATAAAAAAACGGCTTAGCGTGAACTAAACCGTTGTTGTGGTTAATTTTAAAAATGTAGCGAGAGGGGGGCACGATCCCCCGACCTCCGGGTTATGAATCCGACGCTC
>CAZMUV010000023.1:0-45628 GCA_964569345.1 uncultured Maribacter sp.
ATGTTGTAGAATTTGAACTACAACAAGGTAAAAAAGGATTGAACGCCGTTAATGTAAAAGTAATTGACTAGGTAAAATTAAACTTTTTTATAGTATAAACCCGATTCTAATTGAATCGGGTTTTTTTGTATCCCAATTTTTAGTTTCTAAAAATTAGCCTCATTTATTCTATATTTTGTTGAACGTTACGCAACCATTTGGATATAATTGAATCTTAAGATTAAACAAAGACATATATCAACCCTGTTTAGCTAAAACATCATTAGCACCTTTATTCTTATTTTGCTTTGATTGATTCCAATAAATATGGCCATACTCTTCTGGACCGCTATGAAATAAGAGGTGATTATTTACTGATTTTTGGGTAGGGAATTTGAGGCTATAGTTGTTTTAATAGTAGCACATGTAACCGTTAACCTTATGAAAATCTTCTTATTTATTGTTTTGATGCTAGTACTGCTTAATATTTTGCTTTTTTTATTCAGTTTACCAAAAAACTAAAAAGCATAAAAAAAGCACTCTGATCGGAATGACCAAAGTGCTTTTACTATAAAGTATTATATTAATTCTAAACTAGTTCCTAGCTTACCCCCATTAATTCTACATCAAAAATAAGCGTTGCATCCGGAGGAATAACTCCGCCAGCACCAGCACTTCCGTAAGCCAAATCAGACGGAATTACAAAACGGGCTTTATCACCTACTTTTAACAGTGCAATACCTTCATCCCAACCTGGAATAACGTTACCCACACCCAACTGAAAATCTATAGGTTCGCTTCTCTTGTAGGAAGAATCAAAAACCTGACCGTTCAATAAAGAACCTTCGTAGTGCACAGATACCTCTTTCCCGCTTTCGGCTTTAGCTCCTTTTCCTTCTTGAATCATCTTATATCGTAGTCCAGATGCAGTTTCCTCAAAACCCGCTGCAACTTTATCCAGTTCCGCAGCTTGGGCTGCTTTGGTCGCGTTCAAACGCTCTTCTCCAGATTTGGAAAAAGTATCAAACGCCTTTACGGCATCCCATGCTTCTGCTTCAGCACCTACTCTTATAATTTCTAACGAATCCAACGCATCACCTTGTGCAATCGTATCAACAATCTCTTGCCCAGTGGTAACGTGACCAAAAACAGTATGCTTATTATCTAACCATGGGGTAGCAATATGTGTGATGTAAAACTGGCTTCCGTTGGTGGCAGGACCTGCATTTGCCATGGAAAGCACTCCAGGTGCATTATGTGTTAGTTCTGGATGAAACTCATCATCGAATTTGTATCCTGCATCTCCCGTTCCGGTTCCAAGAGGGCAACCCCCTTGCACCATAAAATCTGGAATTACACGGTGAAACGTCAAACCATCGTAATAGGGTGTCCCTTCTGGTTTTGCCGTATTTTGTTTTTTACCCTCAGCCAAAGCAACAAAGTTACCTACCGTTCCGGGCGTTTTATCATAGGTAAGCTTAACCAGCACCTCACCTTTTGTTGTATTAAATTTTGCGTAAATTCCGTCTTCCATTATCCTTTTATTAATTAAGGTGCAAAGGTATGGAAAATGTTAGAAATCTTAAAGCCAAGACCCTACAGTCTATGAAACAGCTATACCTTAATTATTTACCTGCCGCATCTATTCCGTACACATCAAAAAGATAAATAAGACTCGTCATGGCAGCAGCTCCGAGTTCCAATTCGCGCTTGTTTACATGTTCAAACCTATCGTTATCGGAATGGTGATGGTCAAAATACCGTTGCGAATCCGGTCTTAACCCTGCTAAAACAATGGTTTCATTCTTTAATGGACCAATGTCCGCGCCACTACCTCCTTTTACCAACATATTAACATGGTATGGTTCCAACAAAGGCTTCCAACTTTCTACACGTTTAAAATTAGCCTCTGAACTGTCGAATGAAAAACCTCTTGGCGTAAAACCTCCAGAATCACTTTCTAAAGCAAAAATGTGGTTTTCATTATTCTTTCGCGCTACCTCAGCATATTTCTTACCACCGCGTAATCCGTTCTCTTCATTCATAAACAAGACCACCCTTATAGTACGTTTAGGTGTATATCCTATTTCCTTAAAAAGTCGTAATACCTCCATGCTTTGGACACAACCTGCACCATCATCATGTGAACCATCACCTAAATCCCAAGAATCTAAATGCCCACCGACTATAATAATCTCATCTGGGTGTGTACTTCCCTTAATTTCGCCGATAACATTGAAGGACTGGACATCATCAAACTGTTTACAATTTTGTTTAAAGTAAAAGCTGATCTCTGGATTTAACTTTAAGGTTGCACTAAGCAGGTCCGCAGCATTTGTGCTTATTGCAGCAGCAGGAATTCTTTCATTTACTGGCGTATCACCATAACTCAAACCACCAGTATGGGGAAAATCATCAAGCCTTAAGTTCATGGAACGTACAATAACACCCAGAGCCCCAAACTTACCTGCCTCTCTAGCACCAGAACCACGCTGGTCTACACAACCTGAATACGCATCGAAAGTATTGATATGTCTGGCATCCATAGGACGGTTAAAGAAGACTATTTTACCTGCTATGTTATCGGCTCCCAATACATCTAACTCCTCGATGCTTTGCACCTCTATCACTTTTGCCTTAAGACCCTTTGGAGGAGTGGCGACAGAACCGCCCAAGGCCGTAATGGGCACATTAGTGGTGACACCAGGATCTGTTTCAAAATAAGCGAACTCTGGCGTACCTCTAACCCATTTGGGAACCATCACCGGCTGCAACCAGACTTGATCTAACCCAAGGGCATCCAATTCTGCCTTGGTATAATCGACTGCCTGTTGTGCTGAAATGGAACCGGATAATCTACCTCCAATTTGGTTGGAGAGGTGATTTAACCAATCATAGGATTTTCCTTGAGTGAGCGCTGCGTCATATATTTTACGCAATTCAATCTCGTCATCCGTTTGTGCTAATAGTACCTGACCCAAAATCAAACATAAAGCCAAAAGCCCTATTTTATTCTTCATTCTGTAGTTGCTTTTCATAAGTGTCTAAATTAGCCATAATTTTAGCATCCAAAAGCGGCTCTTCGATATCTTTGTATTTTTTTAACCTTTCCAGAAGTAAAGTTGCTACTATAACCCGTGCCGCTTTTTTATTGTCGGCAGGAATAATATCCCAAGGTGCATGCTCTTTTGATGTGTTCTTTATGGCCTCCTCATAACAATACTGATAGTTCTCCCATAGTTTGCGTTCTTTTAAGTCGCCCGGAGAAAATTTCCAATGCTTTTCTTTAAGCGAAAGCCTTCTTAACAATCGTTGGCGTTGTTCCTCTTTGGAAAGATGTAAAAAGAACTTAAAAATAATTGTCCCGCTTTCTGCCAAATGCCGTTCAAAATTATTGATTTGCTCAAACCGCTTGTCCCAAAAGTCTTCATCAATATCCGCTACCGAGTGGATACCTGGTACTCGCTCGCTCAAAATATACTCCGGATGAACCCTTGTTACCAGAACGTTTTCATAATGTGTTCTGTTAAAAACACCAAACTTGCCCTTTTCTGGGAGTACTAGGTAATGTCGCCAAAGGTAATTATGATCTAATTCTAACTCTGTAGGCACCTTAAAACTATGCACCTCTACGCCTCTTGCATTAAAATCTTTGAACACCTCGCGCACCAAACTATCTTTACCCGAAGTATCCATTCCCTGCAAACAAACCAAAACACTATACTTGTTGTGAGCATACAACTTATCCTGAAACTCCCCTAGCAGTTTTCTGGTCTTTTGTAAATCCTTTTTCAGTTGTTTATCCGAACGACCAAAGTCTTCATGGGTTGCTACGCTCGCTATTTTAGTACTAGTTCCTGCACGATACTCTTCTGTTTGTATATAATCCATACGGAAATATAAAAGTTTTAATCGATGAAATACAGCCAAATGTTAAAAAAATATGCGGTTCACCACATGATTTAAACATTTTACCTAAATAAAGGAGAAGTAGGTGTTTTCCATCGAATAGTATATTCTAAACAGCCATTCTTGAAGTAATTTTATATCTGTAAAAAGTCCCAAATTTTACAAAACTAAATCTTAATGATGAACAAGACCTATATCTTCATCAGTGCGTTGGCACTGCTACTATTTTCTTCTTTCAAATCTAACCTGGAATGCGAGTATGCTGGTTCTAATATCAGCTTTGCAAAATCCCAGACGGAAACTGCGATTACAAAAGACGATATTAATAAAGCTCGATTTTTTGCCTATAAAGCATTGAATGCCATTGAAAAGACCAAAAATCAATTAGTGATATGCGGTTGCGAATATGCCGAAATTGATTTAGAAGAAGGTTTAAGAAATCTAAAACTAGCAACTAAGGCTACTTCTTTAAGTGCTACTCGCATGTTACTGGAACGCTCCTTAAAACATACTCTAAACGGACTCGAAGCACTTGAGACACACGATGTACATCAAAGTAAATATGGTAATGAGGTACTCGCACTTAATACCATAACAACAGCTAAAATTCCAGCAACCTTATTAGGAGAACAAGGGGTTACATCATTGAACGAAAAAATTGATCTTTCCTTAGAAAAATATAAAGCTTCCCTTCAAAAAATAGTAGAATCGGTTGACTGTAAGGAAGCTCGTGCTTTTGCCAAAAACATCTTTGATAATTGTGAAAAGGAATTGCTTAAAAGTAATTTATCCGAAGGTAAAAAATATTACAATCTAAGAACTAAAGAGATTACTGCAGATGCCTTACTTAGAATTCCCGATTGTCTCTAAAAACTAAAATAGCAAAGGTTTTTAAACTTGAACAAAATTCAATTACAGTCACAAAAGTTAAGTACTAAACAGTTCAGAAATCTTAAAATCTTTAGCCCTTCAAAATACTACTGAAAACTACTTGCTGGCAAATAGCTTTACGTCATCTTCCGAAACCTCAGTTCCTCCCAAAATAATAAGTCGCTCTACAACGTTTCGCAACTCCCTTATATTTCCTGTCCAATCGTAAGCTTTAAGTAGTTTAACAGCCTTAGCACTAAAGGTCTTTAGCGGAATCCCTTGCTCAGAGGTCACTTTTTTACAGAAATACTCAATCAATAATGGTATATCGTCTCTTCTCTCGTTCAAAGAAGGAACTTGAATAAGAATTACAGCAAGCCTGTGATAAAGATCTTCACGAAAGTTACCCTCAGCTATTTCGTGTTTTAAATCTTTATTAGTAGCTGCTAATACGCGTACATCTACTTTTATATCCTTATCCGTTCCAACTCTAGAAATCTTACTTTCTTGCAATGCCCTCAAAACTTTAGCTTGGGCAGAGAGACTCATATCACCTATTTCGTCCAGGAATATAGTACCCTTGTTCGCAGCCTCAAATTTACCGGCACGGTCTTTAACCGCAGAGGTGAACGCCCCTTTTACATGACCGAACAACTCACTTTCTATAAGTTCTGATGGTATGGCAGCGCAGTTAACTTCAATAAAAGGAGCTGCACTTCTTTGGCTTTTTTGATGAAGCCAATGTGCAACCAATTCCTTTCCCGTTCCGTTAGCACCTGTAATTAATACCCGAGCATCTGTAGGGGCTACTTTTTCTATCATATCCTTAATAGCGTCTATACCGCTACTCTCACCAACCATTTCATGATTTTTACTGACCTTCCTTTTGAGGATTTTATTCTCTACTACAAGTTCATTGCGGTCTAATGCGTTTCTAACGGTAGTCAACAATCTATTTAAATCGGGCGGTTTAGAAATATAATCAAAAGCACCCAACCGCATCGTGTTTACAGCTGTATCCAAATCGCCATGCCCGGAAATCATTATAAAGGGAATTTCAGGCTTCAGTTTTCTTGCAGCTTCCAGAACTTCAACACCATCCATCTTGGGCATTTTAATATCGCATAACACAAGATCGTAATCATTATTCTTTATCGTTTCCAATCCCTTTAGGCCATCTTCTGCTTCTTCTACTAAATACGCATCGTTCTCTTCCGATAGTATTTTAACCAACACACGCCTAATTGCCGCCTCATCCTCGATAACTAAAATTTTTGACATAATCTTTATTGTTTATTTAAAGTCCTATTCTAAACCCTGCTCTCATATAAAAGCTTGGATCATCGTTCAATGTAAAAATATCATTTCTTTCAGCATCCCTCAGCACGCCTAATTGAAAAATCGTATGTCCAAAAAATCCATAAAAAGACATTTCCTTAGTAATATTATAGGAATAACCTATGGTTACCACTGCTGCAGAGGAAGATATGGACGAAGCAAATGTGGCATCGGGCAAAGCGGTACTATTTTGAAGGTTTACAAAATAGCCATCCAATATAAACTCTGTCTGTATAATATGCTTTTCCTTAAAATGATATTTCATTCCAGTCTTTGGCACTCCAATAATATACGACCAGCTTGGATTAAATCTTTTTTCAAAGTAAACCACTGGCAATGGAACTCTTAGGGCTACTGCAGAGTTGTACGCTATACCTAAAACCAATCGCGTAGGCTTATCTAGATAGGGTCTATCCCTAAACCCTCCTATAGTAGCATTTATCGAAAAATCACCATTTTCCAAAGGATTCGTTAAAGTAGATGCAAGCCTGGGTGTTAAAACTCCAATAAGTCTCCAATCCCTTCCGTATCTGCGTACATATCCCAAATTAATGTCTACGACATGAAAATAATTTAGACCTTTTTGATTGATATCTATATCGTCTCGTTCTAAATCGTATGACAAACGATTATACTCGCTTCCAATCACTACAATACTCGAATCCCCTGCCTTAATTGGTACATTTGCCACTAATTTTAGTCTAGCTAATTTTGCGCCGGAATCATTTCTTGGCAATAGCATATACTCCATCCTGAAAACATCAGGAGTCTGTGCGATACTAACATATATGGGCACAAACAGCAAAAGGACTACTAATCTTCGCCTATACCCCATTCCTTATCCGAATTTTGAACGTTACTGTGCTTAAAAGGGGTTTGCTGAAAAATATGGACATCTCTCTGAGGAAATGGTATAGTAATATTATTAGTTCTGAATTCCGCATCTATCCGATACCGAATTTCACTCTTTATCCTTGGATCAGTAAAGCTATCGCTGATGAAAAAATTAAGTGAGAATAGCAATGCTGAATCACCAAAATCATCAAACAATACAAAAGATTTTGGGCTTTTTAATACTCCTTTCTGATTTTGCAAAATAGTTTCCAAAATCCTAGTCACCAATTGAACATCACTACCATAGGCTACTCCAATCTTAACAGTCTCTCTAGTGGTTTTATGATTTTGTGTATAGTTGTAAACAATATCGCTTATAAATTTGTGGTTAGGTATAATTATAATCTTATCGTCCCTAGTTATTGCTCTGGTCGTTCTTAGTTTAATCTCAAATACCTTTCCAACTTTTGAGTCTATTTCTACGATATCACCCACGCGAAGCGATTTATCTAGAATGATAAAAATACCGCCTATGATATCTTGAAAAAGCTCTTGTAACGCTAGGCCAAGACCAACGAAAAGTGCCGCGGATGCAGTAATTAGAATGGTTATATTAATCCCGGCTGCACTCATGGTAAATAGAATTACCACAATGTAGACCACGTACTTTATAAACTTGAAAATACTGACAAATTTAAGCTTGTCATCTAAATCCATATTACGGGTAAAGAATCGCCTCACCCATTTCATAAAAAATGTAGTTGCAATAAAGGACAGTGTCAATAGCAATAATAGGCCAATGGTAATATCTATGGCTTTCTCACCTTTACCATAATGTAATCCGAATTCCAAAAATTGCTTTATGGACCCCCAGATATCCTCTTCTATAATTTCCTTTATTATTTCGGTGTTATCCTGAACCATTATCAATATTTAAGCCATTTGAACAACTCCTTGTAGCTCGGTTTTTTACCGTACATTAGGATACCTACCCTATATATTTTGGCAGCCAACCAAACAATCCCAATAAAGGTAGCCATTAAAATAAGAATAGAAGACACCAACTGCCATACAGGCACGCCACCTTCACCAATACCCCCGGGCAACCGCATCATCATAACAATAGGAGAGGTTAATGGGAAAAGCGAAAAACCTACCGCAATAGGTCCATGGGGATTACTAAAAACAGAGAAAAAACCAACATAAATGGCCAACATTAAGGGTAGTATAATCGGAAATATGAACTGTTGGGTATCCGTTTCATTATCTACCGCAGCTCCTATTGCAGCATAAATAGAACTGTAAATCAAATAGCCCAGAATAAAGTAAACAAGAAAAAAAGTAATCAAAAGACCCCATGGAATATCAAAAAGCTCCTGTGCGTACAATTGCATAGTTAGATCAGCAGAAGGTATTCCGGGGTTTACCCCTTGGCCCATAGCCGGAATTGCGCCCGTACCAGAAACAGCAGATGGGTCTATATCAAAAATAGCCATAGCGATAACCAACAAAATAGTACCAGAAATAATCCAGATACCAAACTGCGTAATTCCCGCCAAGGAAGTACCAATGATTTTACCCAGCATTAGTTGAAATGGCTTTACCGACGAAACAATAACCTCAATGATACGACTGGTCTTTTCCTCTATTACACTCCTCATAACAAACCCACCATAGATAATTATGAACATCATAATAAGGTATCCAAAACCACCACCGATTATTGCCTTTATTTCATTTATACCTTTCAAATTTTGCTCACCTTCAAAAGTTGAAATATTCATTTGAAAGGCACGATCCATTTCTGCATATTCAGAGGGTGATATACCTAACTCCCTTAATCTTTCCTGCTTTAACCTTTCCTTAAAAATACGTTCTAAGCTTTCTAGAATCGTTGTGTTCGGTGCGTCTACACTATAAAAAACCGCGCGTTGGGAAACCAATTCCAATGTATTCTCGTCTGGCACATATACCAACCCATAGTATCCCATATTTATCGTAGAGTCCTTGGCCTCTTCCAACGTAAGGTCCCTATAGTTTACATAAGATGTAGTTTCATTAGAAAGGAATTCTGTAGAAAAAAAATCGCTCTCATTTAAAACAGCAACCACCCTTTTCTCACTATCATTCAATTTAGTCAGATAGGCGATAAGGAGAATCATACCTACCATTAAAATAGGACTCAAAAACGTCATGATAACAAAAGACTTGTTACGCACCTTCGCCAAATATTCCCTTTTTATAATCAACGGCAACTTATTCATGGGCATATCCTTTATTTTGAATCGTGCGGATAAAAATATCATTGGCCGAAGGAATAGCCTCCACAAAACTGTTTACATTAGATTTGGAACCAAGAAAACCTAATAGACCAGTAGAATTTTCATTGGGAAGTTGTATAGAAAAATCCAGTTGTTTTTCCCTACTATCAAAACTAGAAGAAAGTACTTGATACTTCTCCTTTAATTCTCCCAATAAAAGCTCTGGAGCTTCGGTCGTTACCCCTACTCCAAAAATATTATTCTTAAAGGCTTTTTTTATATCAGACAATTTACCATCTAAAATCTTTTCCGAACGGTGTATGAGGGCTATGTATTCACAGAGTTCTTCTACAGATTCCATCCTGTGGGTTGAAAAGATAATGGACGTACCGTTTTCTTTGAGCTTCCAGATTTCCTCCTTTATAATGTTTGCATTAATAGGGTCGAAGCCGCTAAAAGGTTCATCGAAAATAAGTAACTTAGGTTCGTGTAAAACAGTCACAATAAACTGTATTTTCTGAGCCATGCCCTTAGAAAGCTCCTGAATTTTCTTTCCCCACCAATCCCCTATCTCAAAACGATCAAACCAAAATTTAAGCCTTTCTTTGGCGTCATGCTTGGAAAGCCCCTTTAATTGTGCCAAATACAGAGCCTGTTCTCCTACCTTCATGCTTTTATACAATCCACGCTCTTCTGGCAGATAGCCAATTTGAGCAATATGTTCAGGCTTGAGAGCCTCTCCACCAAAAAAAACTTTCCCTTGATCGGGATAGGTTATCTGATTGATAATTCTAATCAAAGTGGTTTTTCCAGCCCCATTGGGACCTAGAAGTCCGTAAATACTATTCTCAGGAATTTCAAGGGAAACACTCTTTAAAGCTGTGTGATCTCCAAACTGTTTGGTAACCTCATCAACTACCAAAATATTCTTCATGTAATCGATTTAGTCAAAGATATTGAAATGTTTTAAAAGGCAATTTTTAAGGGTACGATTAGCGCCCCATTTTAACATTGTTTTATTAAGACCAGAAGCAAATCTTAATTAAAGCGTATCTTATAAAAACAAAACCCACCCTTAAAATTAATTAAGGATGGGAAAAAAATTGCTATGAAAAAGAAAATTAATATTGGTCTCCCAATATTAAGTCAAATATACGTTTTTTATTTAAAAACCAATACTTTTCATGCTAAGAGAACATATCTTTTACTTTTTCAAAAAACGATTTGTCGGATTTTTGGGGTCTAGGCTCAAAATTATCAGTGCCCTGCATCCTTTCAAAAAAATCTTTTTGCTCTTTATTTAGTTCTTTTGGCGTCCATACATTTACATGAACCAAAAGGTCTCCACTACCATAACCGTTTAAACTTGAAATACCTTTTCCGCGCAAACGTAAAATCTTACCAGATTGAATTCCGGATTCGAGTTTTATCCTGACTTTACCTACTACTGCATCTATTTCTTTAGACGTTCCCAATACCGCTTCGGAAAAACTTATGTACAAATCGTAGTGTAGGTTATCACCTTCTCGTTTTAAGGTGTCGTGTTCGTGGGTTTCAATGGCCACCAACAAATCTCCTGGCACTCCGTTGCCTGGAGCCTCATTGCCCTTATTTGGCACTTTCAGCTGCATGCCCTCTTCTACACCTGCAGGAATATTGATACTGACAGTTTCTTCCGTAATTTTTAAACCTTGAGCATCTGCATCTCCGGGCTTACCATCTAACATTTGGCCTGCTCCACCACAACTGCTACAGGTCGCTGCGGTCTGCATTCTGCCTAAAATAGTATTTTGTATTTTAGTAACCTGACCGCTACCGTTACAAGTGATACATGTTTTATAGGTAACACCTTCGGCCTGTACTTTACGTCTTACCTTTACTTTTTTCTCTACACCGTTGGCAATCTCTTCCAAGGTTAGTTTTACTCGTATACGTAAGTTACTTCCCTTAACCCTACGTTGGCCACCACCACCGAAGCCACTGAAACCACCAAATCCACCTCCGCCAAATCCGCCACCGCCAAAAATATCACCGAATTGACTAAAGATATCATCCATATTCATTCCGCCACCACCAAATCCGCCGCCGCCTTCAAAAGCAGCGTGTCCAAATTGGTCATATCTGGCCTTTTTATCAGCATCACTTAACACCTCATAGGCTTCAGCAGCTTTTTTAAAGCGCTCTTCTGCGCCTGAGTCACCAGGGTTTTTATCCGGATGAAACTCAATCGCCTTTTTTCGATATGCCTTTTTAATTTCGGCAGTAGAGGCGCTCTTGGTTATCGCCAGAACTTCATAATAATCTTGCTTCATACCTTTATTTTAATTTCCTACCACCACTTTTGGATGACGTATAATCCTATCACCTAGTTTAAAACCTTTCTCTATCACGTCTATAACCTTCCCTTTCATTTTTTTGCTTGGGGCAGGTATTTGTGTTATGGCTTCGTGAATGTCAGCATCAAAAGTATCACCAACCTTAACCTCTAGCTCTTCCAATCCTTTGGATTTCAGAGTTTCTCTAAATTTACCACTGATGAGCTCTACACCCTTAAACATCTCCTTGTCCTCGGATTTGGCAATCTCCTTTAAAGCCCTATCAAAATCATCCAATACAGGCAATAATGAAACTATGACTTCCTGTCCCGCAGTCTTAAACAAATCCATTCTTTCCTTCGATGTTCTTTTCTTATAATTTTCAAACTCGGCAAAAAGTCTAAGAAATTTATCTTTTTCTTTTGCTACATCCTCACGTAAACGATCCTCTTCTGTCTGCTCAACTTCGTCTTTTACTTGGTTTTGATCGGTAGTATCTACTTCATTCTCTTGCGAAATAGCATCATCCATCTCTTCCGCTTTATTATTATTGCTCATATCATTTTTCGCTATATTGTTATCTTTTTTCAAGGTGGCAAAAGTACTGCCAATTCTTTAAAAATGTCAAAATGTCATTAAACTTTACAAAAAAATCCGCCAAAAGCGGATTAAAATTTCAGTTCTCATGACGTCCATAAATTTATGGGGCATACTCATTACGGACATTATTTTCTGGAATACTACACATGCCACTTTTATCATAAATATTTTCCAGAGCGTTACATATATTCGGATGTTCAAAAACAAAACCTTCCTCTTCTATCTTTTTACTACTTACCCGCTGGCTGGCAAATAAAATATAAGACATTTCTCCCAAGATAGTCTGCATCACAAACTTTGGAATATTAGGTAAGAATAAAGGTTTCTCTAAGATTTTAGCGATTTCCTTTACCAATCTATTATTTGTTACCGGGTTTGGCGAAACACCATTGAATACACCCTTAAGGTTGCTCTCGGCAATAAAAAGAAACATCCTTGCCAAATCTGAGATATGAATCCATGACTGCCATTGCTCACCTGAGCCAAAGGCTGCTCCTGCATAATACTTTATAGGCTTTGCTATTTCGGGCAATGCACCTCCATCAGCAGACATTACCAATCCAATTCGCACCTTACTAACCCTTAAATTCAACGTTTTAAACTCATTTGCTTTTTTTTCCCAAGCCAAAACTACTTCGCCTAAAAAACTAGCATCTACAGCAGTTTCCTCTTCGTCGTAATAGTGATCAACCGAGTTTGGATAAATACCTATAGCCGATGCGGAAATTAACGACGTAACTTGATGCTCCTTAGACTTGTCTAATACTTGATATAGCGTATTCAAAGTATCTATTCTGCTTTCCAAGACTTCTTTCTTGTAGGAAGAGGTCCATCTTTTAGAAATACTGGCTCCCGCTAAATTTATAATGACCGAGACATCCATTAGGCACTTCTCATCTATCTCACCTGTTTTAGGATTCCAATAGAAACCCTGATAATTAGGTTGTGAAACCAACTTCTTCTTGCTGGTGGTAAGAAAATTTACGGTATACCCTTTAGCGAGGCATTGCGCTACCAACTCCTGCCCTACCAAACCTGTTGCGCCTGTAATCAATACTTTCATATCTCAAAGGTATTAGTTTTGTATAAAGCCAAGGGTAGCTTTAATTTGGATTTAACAGTGTTGTTGAATGTGCCGACTACCATAGGCTAAAATCTAAAGCTCTAAACCTAGGTATTATCAGGGTTTCTTTCCCCTGAGCATTTCCCGCTTTCCTGGTGGGCCAGGAAGGCGTTCTACAATAAAACCAACCTCTTGCATAGCCCTTCTTACACTGCCCTTTGCAGCGTAGGTTACCAAATACCCTTCTGATTTTAAGGCACAAAACATCTTTCCAAAAATAGCAACGGTCCATAATTCTGGCTGCACTCTAGCCCCAAAGGCATCAAAATAGATAAGGTTGAACATTTCCTGAAAATCAATATCATTAAAGTCCATTTTCTTTTTAGTCAGCTTAAAAAATGGGGTGATTTCTGTTGGTATTTCCCATGGAGCGTTGTGTAATTGCTTAAAAACCTTCTCCTTGTCTGTCACCTCTAGTGCCGTAACATAATCTAATTGACTTGCCTCTTTCCAAGCAACGGGATAGGCCTCGGCACCACAATAGCTAACCTTGTATTTACCCTTTTCTGCCTCCAACAAGGTTATAAATGCATTTAGACCAGTCCCCAAACCTATCTCAAGAATATCCACAGAGACTTTTTCGAACAAATCGAGCCCATGTTTTATAAATACATGATAGGCTTCTTGTATGGCACCATGTTTGGAATGATACTGCTCATTCCAATCAGTTATCTGAATCGTTTTTGAACCGTCACCGGTAGTAATAATTTCGCGCTTCAAACTACTCTTTTAACAAGACCCCATCGGCTTCAAAACCATAGGTTCTTTTCGGTGCGATAATCTTGGCTAGTTCATCGGCTGTGGCTCCGCCATCTTCCGCATAATGTTTCTGGTCTTCTACGCTCATGGCTTCAACGAAGGCCAAACCGTTGACTACAACTTCTTTTCCTTCTATGTCCATAGGCATAAAAAAACCATAGTCCTTAAACTTAACCATAGCTTCTTCGCCATTGGCCAACTCCAATTTCATCCAGCAGCCTTTTGCCTTACACACCTCTTTCACCTTGGCAACAAACTTTGTTTGGAGCGTATCGTTTTGATTCATTGCATTATAAACAGCAAGCATCTTTTTTGTGTTCTTTGCATCATCTGCTTCAATTTTTTCTCCGAAAGAACGAACTATATCCTGAGGACTCTCTTGATTCTTTTCTGTATTCTGGCCTTTGCAAGATAATACCATCGCAAAAACCACAAGTAAAATGTTAAAACTTTTCATATTATCCAAAAATTAGAATTCATATACAAAACTGGTCATTTTTAAACTAAAAAAGAAGTGACCCTTGGGATATTTGATTAATTTTAATCTCTAAATTAATCTATTGATGAGCATCGAAACAAAAAGTATTTCTATAGAAAAGGTTAAAACTTCAAAAATTGACCAAATAGACTTTGACAATTTGGCCTTCGGTTCGGTATTTACCGACCATATGTTGGTTTGTGATTATAAGAATGGTGCATGGGAACTTCCTAAAATTATACCCTACCAAGCTATTAGTTTAGACCCGTCTTCAAAAATTTTCCATTACGGACAATCTATTTTTGAAGGTATGAAAGCATACAAAGATAAGAATGATGACATTTTTCTTTTTAGGCCTTTGGACAATCATAAAAGATTTAATATTTCTGCAAATCGGATGTGTATTCCAGAGATTCCAGAGGATTATTTTATGGATGGACTAACGACCCTATTAAAACTGGACAGCGCGTTTATACCAAAAAAAGAAGGATCTTCTTTATATATCAGACCATTTATGTTTGCTACAGGTAAAGGATTTCATGCCTCACCTGCGGACGAATACAGATTCATGATTGCTTGTGCACCTTCTGGAGCTTATTTTGCAGGTAAGGTGAAAGTATTAATAGAACAGACCTACTCTCGCTCTGCTAATGGAGGTGTTGGTTTTGCCAAAGCAGGAGGTAACTATGCGGGGCAATTTTACCCTACACAGTTGGCCGTTGCTAAAGGATACAACCAAGTCATCTGGACAGACGACACGGAACATGAATATATAGAGGAAGCGGGAGCGATGAATATTTTTGTTCGGATAAACGACACTCTTATTACGGGCCCAACGAGTGATAGAATTTTGGACGGGATTACCCGTAAGAGTATTATAGCAATAGCCGAAAAAGAAGGTATACCGGTGGAAGTAAGAAAAATAACAGTAACCGAAGTGGTAAACGCAGCTAAGGAAGGTACCTTAAAAGAAATGTTCGGAGCCGGAACAGCGGCGGTTATATCTCCTATTACTGCTTTTGGCTTCAAAGATACCGATTATGAGTTGCCGCAACTTGATGCCCCATACGCTGAAAAAATAAAAAAAATCATTACGAATATCCAATACAACACCTCCGAGGATTCATACGGATGGCGTTATAAGGTTACTAAATAAAAAAAGGGCTCAAGGCCCTTTTTTTATTTATCCAATATAGTTTCAATGTTTGGCTTAAAGTAATTAGGCCCCTTCAAAACTTTACCATCCTCCCGGTAAATTGGCTTACCATCTTCACCCAGCTTGCTCATGTTGCTGCGTTGTATTTCATTAAACACTTCCTCTATCTTATGCTGCATTCCGTGTTCCAATATAGTACCGCAAAGAATGTAGAGCATATCGCCAAGGGCGTCGGCTACCTCAACCATATCCTTGTTCGTAGCCGCTTCAAGATATTCCTTATTCTCCTCGTCCATTAAATTAAACCTCAAAAGGTTTTTGGATGCACCTAAATCAGATTTTAATTCAGTGGAAACACCCATTCCAAAAGTCTCATGAAATAGTTTAACACAATTAATTTTATCTTCCATTTATCTAAATATTATTAGTTCTATACCAGTTCAATTTCACCGTGTTCAAATACATAACTAGAAAGTAAAAATGATTACTTTATTTTTATTAAAAAAATTTAAGAATAATCAATTACGAACGACTTATACTTTTGAATGTTTAGTTCTGCATATACTATTACAATAGTGCATTTTCATTTGAAATATAGAATTATTGTCGCTCATTTGACATTAACTAATCTGGTTTTCTAGTAGCTTTGCATAAAACAATAAAATATGTTCAGCAGCGGACAACTAATTTTTGGAGCCCTTTTTGCCATAGTATTTCTTACCATTATCGTAATCTCCTATAAAAAAGATTTAAAATTGCACCAAAAAAATTATAAGGGTGTCAAATGGGTGGGTGTATTCTTCATAATCTTCTTATTAACACTATTCTTTATTAAATATTTCCTTAAAAATTAACTTATTACTTACCTACACAACAAAAATCGGGACTTAGACAACAAAATATCGATTTTGCTCGTATATCATACCAAATGACGTAATTTTGCGTTATTCATCTGTAAAGGGGCAATAAATTATGATGACTTTTCTTACTATCTTTTTAATATTAATTGGACTTAACGCTATTATGGTGTTGGCTAGCTTGCCAACACGGAACAAAAAAGCAACGAAATCATCCCCCAAGGTTGCCAAAACTTCCGGTTCCATTATCTATCCAATTAATTTACTTACTTCGGAACTGAAAAAAGCGGTATAGTTTTTTACCTTTAACAGGTATGAAACATTTTTTACTTGTTTTTTTAGGAGGAGGTTTAGGAAGTGTACTGCGCTTCTGGATGTCTAAAACTTTCAATCCATACTTTTCTAATTTTTATCTAGGAACATTCTCCGTAAACATTCTTGGCTGTCTTCTTATTGGTTTTATTTTAGGCTTATCAATGAAAAACGATTTGCTTTCCCAAAACCAAACAATTTTACTTACCACTGGATTTTGTGGTGGCTTTACCACTTTTTCTACTTTCGCCCTTGAAGGGCATCTATTTCTTAAGAACTCAGACTTGGTCCATTTTTCATTTTATACCATTTGTAGCATCCTTCTAGGGATACTAGCCGTTACTCTAGGCCTATGGATTTCAAAATTGTTATAGCCCTAACATTCCGCTCTGGTTTTCTTAAATTTTAAATAATTTTTCTTTCTTTTTGCTAACACACTACGTATTCTCTATCAAAAAAGTGTTTTTGATGATATATATCCATTTTTAGACCTATTCTGACTATCCCTAATAATTATATCCATAATTAAATTTAAATAATTAACATATACCCATAATTTTATAGGGTATAAATTCTCATTAGCATAAAAATTAAGCAATACCCCCATAAAAAAATAGGGTATTAAAATTTTAATATACATTTGACCATCATAAAACCAATATCAAAATGAAAAAAATCGAGGCAATTATCAGAAAATCCAAATTTGACGATGTCAAGGAGGCATTGCATCAAATCGAGGTTAATTTCTTTAGTTACTGGGATGTAACTGGAGTTGGAAATGAAAAACAAGGCCATGTATACCGAGGAATCTCCTACAGCACCTCAGACATACAGCGAAGATATCTCTCCATAGTGGTATCTGATGAATTTTTAGAAAAAACGGTAAATGCTATTCTAGAATCTGCCTACAGCGGAAACGTAGGGGATGGTAAAATCTTTATATCGGATATTATCGAAGCCTATAGAATACGAACTAAAGAAAACGGTCAAGCAGGCATCAACTAATACTAATCAACGAACTAAAACACTTAAAAATGGACGCAGGATTATTTACAGCGAATAATGTTTGGATGATGGTAGCTACCGCTTTGGTATTCTTCATGCATACAGGTTTTGCCTTTTTAGAAATTGGCTTAACACGTCAAAAAAACACAATCAATATTTTATTTAAGAATATATTTATCATTACCGGTGGTTTACTTCTGTATTACGCATGGGGATTCAACCTCATGTATCCAGGTTTTGAAGATGGGGATATGGGAATTCTGAAATTTTCAATAGACAGTTTTGGTATCAGCGCACCAGAAGGAGGAATGACGCCCGACTACGCCGATGGAGGGTATACCTGGTGGACAGATTTTCTTTTTCAAGGAATGTTTGCAGCAACAGCAGCAACTATTGTTTCTGGAGCGGTTGCAGAACGTATGAAAATTGGTTCTTTTATGATATTTACCGTTATCTATGTAGGATTAGTATATCCTATAGTAGGCGCTTGGAAATGGGGCGGTGGCTTCTTGGATTCATGGGGGTTCTATGATTTTGCAGGTTCTACGTTAGTACATTCTGTTGGTGGATGGGCCGCTTTAGTAGCTGTCACTGTTTTAGGTGCAAGAATAGGGAAATTTGGCAATGATGGAAAAGCAAAAGCCATACCAGGACACAATATCCCTCTAGCCACCGCAGGTGTATTGGTTCTTTGGCTAGGATGGTTCGGCTTTAATGGCGGTTCTGTGCTTTCTGCAAATCCGGAACTAACTTCCTTGGTATTGGTTACTACAAGTTTGGCTGCAGCGGCAGGAGGTTTTGGCGCTATGATTCTTTCTACTATACTTTATAAAAATTTAGACTTAACCATGTTCCTTAATGGTATTCTTGGTGGATTAGTAGGTATTACAGCTGGTGCCGATCTTATGTCGCCCAATGAAGCCGTAGTTATAGGTTTCTTAGCTGGAATCATCATAGTTCTTGGCGTAGCTTTAGTAGACAAACTAAAATTAGACGATCCTGTTGGAGCGATAGCCGTTCACCTTATCTGTGGTATTTGGGGTACGCTTGCTGTAGGTATCTTCGGCAACCTAGCTAGTGGTACACAATTCCTTACCCAATTATACGGTGTATTGATTGTAGGTGGATTTTGTGTAGTCACTTCTGGAATTATTCTAGGTGTATTAAAAGCAACATTAGGGCTGCGTGTTTCTAAGGAAGAAGAGCTGGAAGGACTGGATATCCACGAACATGGAATGGACGCCTATCCGGACTTTAGGATGAATCAACATTAATACCATCTGGAAAATTAAAACGGAGCGTTTTGCAGAACGCTCCGTTACATAACCTTTTCAAAAAATTCAATTTACTCAATTAAAACAATCCCATACAGGATATTAAAACTAGAACTTATGAAAGCGATTACATTGACAAAATTCGTGAAAAAAATATTCCTATCCGCACTAATGTTATTTTCTTTAATTCCTATTATTGCACAAGAAGAGGAAGAAGAGACAAAACCGAAATTTAGTTTTAGCGGAAGTGTTGATGCATATTATAGAACCAATTTTAACGGTTTAAACAGTAAAGTACCTGTTATTGAAAGTGGTGAGGAAATTGGAGAAATAGCTTCAAGTGCTCCTGGCACATCATTTGCCAATGATACTGGCTTCGCAATTGGCATGGTAAATTTAATTGCCGGCTATGAAGGAAAAAAAGTAGGCTTTGTAGCCGATTTGGTTTTTGGACCAAGAGGTGAAGATGCCGTATTCAATGACATAGGCTCTACTAATGTAGTAAACCAATTATATGTATATTGGAATGTCAGTGATGAAGTGACGCTAACCTTAGGTAATTTTAACACCTTTTTAGGCTACGAGGTCATTTCGCCAGTGGGAAACTTTAACTACAGTACATCCTATATGTTCTCTTATGGTCCTTTTTCTCATGCAGGTCTTAAAGCGGATTTCGATTTAGGGAATGATTGGTCAGCTATGGTAGCCGTTCTAAATCAGACCGATTTTACCTCCTCCGCTCGAGTAAGCGATCTAAGTTTTGGTGCACAACTTGGATACTCAGGTCAATTTCTCAATTTTCTGTACGGAAAACAAGGTGTTGACAAGATTCTTTTAGAAGGTGCTGTTGTAGAACCAAACATCAAAGGGCTCTTTCAGATAGATTATACTGGTGGATTTAATTTTGGAGAAGACTTCTTTTTGGGAATTAATGCCACCTATCAAGATACCGGCGATATAGGTTATGATGAAGATACACCCGAGGATTTAGGATTTTACGGGGTTGCCTTATATCCTCAATATACAACTTCCGAGATCTTCACTATTGGTTTAAGGGCTGAATATTTTGAAGAAATAGGAGATTTTGGTGCTATTGGTACTGGAATGATGGATTCGAACGTATTTGCCATTACTGCTACAGGGAATATCCAAATTGGTTCTCTTGCGATAAAGCCAGAAATCAGATTAGATACGGCCTCAGATAATACCTTCCTAAACTCCGACCTTACAGGTCAGGATAATTTATCTTCATTCCTATTGGCAGCAGTCTACTCTTTCTAGTAATGTAATTAATGGTTGATTTATATAGTTTGAACAAGAAGACCCGGCCTAAACCACCGGGTTTTTTTATTTAATCTTTTTTAAAATCCTTCACTCCAGAGAGCACGCTCGTAGCTAGATTATTAACCGCCGGTACCAAAGGACAAGAATACTTCTTGTTATAGGCACAATAGGGATTATAGGCTTTGTTAAAATCTAAAACGATGGTGTTCCCCTCTGGAACTCTTAGGTCAAGATAACGACCTCCGCCGTAGGTTTGATTCCCATTGGTCTGGTCGGTAAAGGGCAAAAATAGGTAATCCTCATATCCCTTTTCTTGAGTCAATTCTGCATTCTGATAAATTTCCAAAGTATGCTCCTTACCGTTCAAGCTAAATGTTGCAATACCGTAAACTTTTTCTTGCGACTTTCTATCTGTATTAGTGGGCATTAAAAATGGCAGTGCCTCTGGTGTCCGCTCCAAAGCTGCGACAATCACATAATTGGTGTCTGGTGCAAAAAAATCAAGAGTCTCAAAATCTATACGAAATCTATCTGCTAAAGGGGATTCTTCGGGATTTTTGAACTCTGCATTTAAATCCTCCTGGAATTCAAGAATTGTTGCCATTTTATCAGATTTGGCTACCGGGGTGTTTTTCGCTTTTACATCATGATATTTTTTACCTTCTTTACAACCTAAGAAGGTTGCGAGTAAAAACAGTAAAGTCATCTTAAATAAGCGCATGTCTTCATCTTTTAAACAAAAATACACTTTTAGCTGAAGTGCTTTTTGAATTTCATTGTACTTTACCAACCGATTAAACCAATTACTTATGAAAACGCTTTTTTTATGCTTTTTAGCCTTATTCGTATTCGCCCTGAGCTGTTCAGATGAAAAACATCCTAAAAATACTGAAACCAGTTTCACACCAGAATTAAAACCCGATAGATATAATGTCGCGTTTCTTATCATGGACGGCGTATACAATACAGAGTTTACAGCACCTTATGATATATTTCAACACACCCAGTATAGAGAAAACATCAAAGCTATGAATACGTTTACGGTAGCAAATACGCTAGCGCCGGTAACTTCGTTTGAAGGAATTCGCTTTTTGCCTGATTTTGACTACACCAAAGATTCCATACCCAACATAGATATTTTGGTAGTACCTAGCGCAGAACATCATTTGGATACCGACCTAAAGGATAGTCTATTATTGAATTTTATAAAAAAAGTAGACCAGAAGGCACTTTTTATGACAAGCCATTGTGATGGGGCTTTTGTATTGGCAAAAACAGGAATTTTAGACGATGTTGTTTCTACCACCTTTCCAAGTGATATTGGCAGCTACAGAAAAATGTTTCCCCATTTAAGCATAAAAGATAGTGTTCTTTTCGTACATGACGGGAAATATATTACCTCCGCTGGTGGCGCCAAAAGCTTCGAGGCCGCACTCTATCTTTGTGAGGTTTTATATGGTAAAGAAGTTGCAATTTCCCTAGCTAAAGGATTGGTCATAGATTGGGATTTGAACACCGTACCGCATCTTAGTCTACCATAATATCATAACGCGCACTGTTTAAATATTTCTCTACCATAGTATTAAACTCGGGTGTAATCCTGAACAAAGCTGTGTGCTCTAAAGTATACAACTCTGCCTTATTTTCATACCCCTTTTTTAATAATTCTTCTAGATAAAAAAGTGCCGTACCATAATCCTCTACCTCTGCACTGTTAGAAATAATATTAAGGTAATACACAAAATTCTGTGGTTCTGTTGCAGTCTTTAACATGTAAAGAAAGGTCAAAGCTTCTACATCAACCACTTTATCATCAGATGCAATCATATCTATAGTATCCTCGATTAACGCATTTACATAACCCCGAAGTCTATAGGACATTTGTTTGTTATACACACTGGCGCTTTTACCTAGTTTGTCTAGCTCGTCCATTTGGTAAATCCACCAACCTAAGTTATTGTAATTGTAGGTCATAACATCCTCTTCCAAAAAGTACACATAATCCTCTTTGGTAAAACTTTCCTTAAGCATAACACTATTTTGGTTTCGCCTTTTCGTTCTAAAAGCACTGCTTTTACGTACTTGTTTTCGAATACTATTTAAGGAATCCAACTCCATCAAAGGGCCATATATCCGTATCATTTCCGATAGTTTATGCTCTGCTAATAAAGGTTTTTCATTAGAAAATAGAGTATTGGCAGCTGTAAGCGATGTGCTATAGGAAGCCGCTATCATTTGCTCATCTTTAAGCGCTTGTCCCTTAGCTATAGCAGATAAGGTTAATAAATTGAGTGCATTGGTAATCATAGAAGTAGACGGCCATTCATGCCCTCCATCAAATAAAAGTAGTTGATTGGGAAACTTTAATCTATCGAGTACCTTACGGGTTTCCAGCATATCAATAAAATTATAATCTTCCCGACCTACAATTCCCACGAAATAAAACGGATTCTTGGAACTAAGAATTTCTATATTTCCAACCGCTGCACCGCAGGAAACCACCCCTTTAATTCCCTTAATGAAGTTGGGAATTATAGATGCAAATCTGGCTGCGTCTGAAAAGCCTGCTGTGTAAGCACGTTCCTTTTGCAAGGGTAACAAATCATAGGCTGAATTTAAGAATCTATTGGCAATGAGAATATTCCTGGATAAGGATAAGGTATCATTGGTATTATTAGACGTAGCCAGAACATAGCCCTCTTCCTCCGCAGCATCCTTAAACATAGAAAGCGCCTGCTTCCCCTTACCCTCCATATCAAACACAAAGACAATAGGCCAAGTTTGGCTCATGTCAAAAGTCGTTGGCAAATACACCGAAAAAGTTTCATGCAATGAATCGTTTACAACGATATTTTCGGTTATTGCGCCTTTGAGAAGACTTATTTTTTGAGCCAGCAATATGCTAGGCAATAAAAAAAGAAAGAGAATAGCGTTTTTGTTCATATTCAAAAAGTAATCAAAAATCTAGCCAAAATATAATTCTAAAGTTAAGAATTTCATACACCATATCTACATCGGACAAGATAAACAATCCCAAGTATCAATATTAGGAAGGTTCGCTGCGAATGGGAGCGTTGGAAATCACGTTGGACAGCACAATATTAGTTCTGGTTTCACCATACTGGATAAGTTTATCTATAAATTTTTCTAAATGAAACTGATCTTTGAATACAACTTCCATTACAATATTTTCATTACCCGTAATACGATAACAATTTATCACCTCATCAAAGGTAGAAACCAAGACCAAAAAAGGCTTTAACTTCCCCATAAAAGCCCTTAATGTAATAATCGCTTTTAGCTGATGTCCGGTTAGCGAATGTGATACCGTTGCGTTATAGCCCAAAAGGATTCCTGAGTCCTCCATTTTTTTTACACGCTCTCCCACCGCCGGTGCCGTAAGACCAATAGAACGGCCAATATTAGCAAAGGATTCCCTAGCATTTTGCTGCAACAAATTCAATATTTTCCAGTTTAGTGCATCTATCTTTATATTCGAGTCCATTTTAACTTTTAATACTTAGTTTAAAAAGTAAATTTAGTGAATTGCTTTATAATAAAAAGCATTCTATCCAAATTGCTCACTAACTTTAACCAAATAAAAGCTATGTTAAAATCTCATGTCAACTAAAAATATACAGCAAATACCAATCTACAAAAAAGCAATGGAGCTCTGCTTTATGAGTAGGGAAATTGCCTCCTACGTTTCGTTGAACAAAAATCTATTAACCCTCTATAAATCTAACAGTTTAAGGGACAGCATTGCCAATTCACTATTAACGGATACCATCCTAATACCCCAGAAAATAGTAATCGCAGAGTTTTCAAAATCCAGTTCCGAACGTATGTTAAGCATTTCCTTTATTAATATAATGATAAGGAATATTAACTCGTACTGCCTAGGCCTCGAAAAAGATGGCGTAAAAGAAACAGAATACCTTCATCTTTTACGTTCTGAAATACGAAGTTTCAGAAAACACTACAAAAAATGGAAACTATCCATTCATTAGACCTCTTGAAATTTTCATTTTCACAAAAACCCCTAAACATATAGTGCTGCGTATTTCCTATTGCCGATAATAAGTTACTTTTGATTCTTAAACAGGTTATTTTGAAAGTCATTATTCTTATTAATTGCCAAGACAAGACAGGGATTATAAGTTCGGTTACACAGTTCATTCATTCCCACTCTGGCAACGTTATATATCTGGACCAACATGTAGATAAATCCTCAAATGTATTCTTTATGCGATTGGAGATTGAGTTCGAGCCAGAACAAGTTAACACCAATAGTTTTAAAGATGACTTTAAAGAGACTATTGCACTACCTTACCATATGCACTGGAGTCTTCATCAAGATTCTGTACGACCTAAAATGGCACTTTTTGTATCTAAATACAACCATTGTCTATATGATCTTTTGGGAAGGCATAATTCTGGGGAACTTCCCGTAGATATTCCGTTTATACTTAGCAATCATCCAGACCTTAAATATATTGCAGACCAATTCAACATCCCTTTTCATCATGTACCGTTCTCAAAAAGCACCCGCCAAGAGGCAGAAGAGAAACAGTTGGCTCTTTTAAAAGAACATCAGGTAGATTTCGTAGTTCTTGCGCGCTACATGCAAATTATAAGCAATAGGTTAATAGACGTTTTCCCAAATCGTATCATAAATATACACCACTCATTTTTACCTGCCTTTGCAGGAGCTAAACCTTATCATGCCGCTTTTAAACGTGGTGTAAAAATCATTGGTGCTACTAGCCATTATGTTACGGCAGAATTGGATGCGGGGCCCATCTTAGAACAGGATGTCACTCCGGTTTCCCACTCACATTCCATAGCAGATTTTATAAGCAAAGGAAGAGATCTAGAGAAGATTGTACTTTCCCGCGCCATTAAGCTCCATGTTCTCAGAAAAACAATGGTCTATAACAATAAAACAGTCATTTTCTCGTAAAACCTTAAACACTATATAACCTATATTATCATGAAAAAAATTGCATTGATTATCGGAATTACCTTATTCGTATCCTGTGCCGAGTTACAACAGGTGGTAAATCAACTTCCGACAGGCACTACCGCTCTAGGCAACGAAGAAATAGGCAGTGGACTCCGCGCGGCGCTAGAAGAAGGCATCTCCAAACAAGTAAGTAGGCTTACCAAAACAGATGGCTTTTTTAAGAACGATCTAGTAAAAATCCTTTTACCGGAAGAGCTTAGAAAAGTGGACAAGACCCTGCGGGATATTGGTTTAGCCAATTTGGCGGATGAAGGACTGAAGGTATTGAACAGGGCTGCGGAAGACGCAGTTTCCGAAGCGACACCTATATTTGTAAATGCAGTAAAGGAAATTACATTTACCGATGCAAAAGCCATTCTCTTAGGCGATGACAAAGCCGCTACCAATTTTCTAGAAAACAAGACCACCACAGAATTATACGATAAGTTTAATCCAGTAATAAAATCTTCTTTTGAAAAAGTAGGCGCAGACAAGGTCTGGGCGTCTTTGATAAACAAATACAACGCAATTCCATTAACATCAAACGTAAATCCCGATTTAACGGATTACGTAACTCAAGAAGCTTTAAAAGGAGTTTATACTATGATTGCCGTTGAGGAAAAAGAAATAAGAACTAAAGCTTCTTCCAGAACAACGGACCTACTTAAAAAAGTATTTGCCTTGCAAGACTAAAAAAAGCATAATCCATAACAATATTTAATAAATAGTTACGTTAAAATTACTGAGTTTCAGGTTCTTAAAATAAAAATTTATATTTCATTTTTTGAATTCGTAATTTTTGAGTTAGTTAGTTAGTTTAAAACCGGTGGGAGCACCGGTTTTTTTATTTATACACTATAGGATATCACTGAGGTACAAAAACTGAAGTAAAAACTAATCTAAGACTTACTGTTTCCCATTCCTACAAGGTAGCCTATCACCATATTGTTGAACAACTGTGGTTGCTCTATATTTACAACATGTCCACAATCTTGGATTATAAATAGATTGGAAGTTTGATGAGTCGCTGCAATTTTTTTAATCGTAGGCAGAAACAAGTAATCTTCCTCTCCCATTACATATAGCGTGGGTATCTTTATATCTGCAGATCTAAAAAATCGCAATAAGGGATTAATTTCAGACGTAAGTTTAAACCATCGTATAAATTCCTTCTGGTATAACTTTTTCGCCTCCCTAACAAATAACAATCTCGACTCCCTGTGGTTTTTATTTGGCATAATAACAAAGGCAAAAAACTTGTAAAGCCATAAATAAGGAACAACTGATTTAAAGATCACGCCCAAACGCATAAGAATTTGGGAACGTAAATTTAATTTCATAATTGCCCCACCCATTATCATACTTTCTACCCGGTGCGGATGCTTTTCTGCTAAATTCCGTATTAAAATAGTACCCAAGGAAATTCCTATGAAATGTGATTTTTTTATCTTTTCAAAATCAATTACTTCCAATATATCGTCTGTAATGGAATCAAAAGTATATTGATCGCTAAAAGCGTTTTTGAGGTTAGGTTTGGAATCGCCATGACCACGTAAATCCAATAGCAGAATATTAAAGAATTTCCTAAATTCCCTTACCTGCTTGTACCAAATAGAAGAACTACCTCCTGCACCGTGTACGAAAGTTACCCAAGTAGGAGAATCTTTATGGATGTATTTTGTATAGTTTAACAAAGTGTTCTTGAATGTCTTTAAATTAGGACAATTAGCAATGTAGATAATCTTTTTGAATTGAAGGTCTTTTCATTAAAAAATAACAAAAAGCAGATTCGGTTTTAAAGTATTCATACTCTTTTTGTTAAAAACAAGATAAATTACCTGATTATTAGTTGTGTAGCACGCAGTACCGACATCCAAAACCTGATATCGTACGTATATTTGTAAGAACAAATAATTTATTATGGAAAAGCAATATTGTAAAGTCGGAACAGTAACTCCTATAGCCGCAAAAGCGGATGCTATCACCATGTTGGAATACCAATACCAAAATTTTGTAGACAAAGCCTCGAACATCCAATACTCCAACACGAAACTGGGTGATTTTTTTGAGCTTAAAGCACGAAAAATAAAAAAAGCTTTAGCAGAACTGGTATAGCTAACTATAATTTAGCAAGTTCTTGTTTCATTTGGACTTGCAATTCTTTCGCCTTCCTTTGTGCGGCTGTAGCATAATCCACACTGTTAGAAGCATAGATTATTCCCCTAGAAGAATTTACCAGCAAGCCAACATCTGGCGTAATTCCGTATTTACAAACTTCGGAAAGACTACCTCCTTGAGCCCCAACTCCGGGCACTAACAGAAAACTATTTGGCACAATGTTCCGAATCTCAGTTAAGTATTCTGCTTTGGTTGCTCCCACTACATACATCAAATTTTCTGAACCTTTATAGGTTGTAGCCGTTTTAAGCACTTGCTTATAAAGCTCCAAACCATCTAACTCCTTAGTTTGGAAGTCGTATGCACCAATATTAGAAGTCAAGGCCAGTAGTATGGTATGCTTATCCTTAAAAGCCAAAAATGGCTCTACGGAATCCTTACCCATATATGGGGCTATGGTTATGGAATCAAAGTTCAATTCTTCAAAGAATGCCTTAGCGTAGCGGGTAGACGTGTTACCTATATCTCCTCTCTTGGCATCTGCAATCGTAAATATTTCTGGATACTCCTTATTTAAGTAGGTTATGGTTTTCTTCAAGGCCATCCAACCTTTTATCCCATAAGCCTCATAAAAAGCGGTATTGGGCTTGTAAGCAACACAAAGATGATGCGTTGCATCTATAATCGCCTTGTTAAATGCAAAAATAGGGTCTTCCTCGGTAAGCAAGTGTTCGGGAATCTTTTCTAAATCAGTATCTAAGCCGATACATAAGAATGATTCTTTTTTACGAATCTGTATTATTAGTTCTTTCGTAGTCATACAAGACGTATTCTTTGGCTATGCTTATGTCTTAGCTCCTAAAATAGAGACCAACACCAGCGCTATTTAAACCTAACTTTTTATAATAAAACAATCTTTTAGAATATCTCCGACGCCTCTTTTAGTTTCTCTGTGTTTTCCACAAGACTCAATTCATCAATAATTTTCTGAATATCTCCATCAATAATATTTGACAAATCATATAAGGTGAGCCCAATACGGTGATCCGTTACCCTTCCTTGTGGGTAATTATAGGTCCTAATTTTTGCAGACCGGTCACCACTACTTACTTGAGAATTACGTTTAGCCGCGTCCTCTTCCTGTTTTTTAGCCAGCTCAAGATCGTATAATCTAGAACGTAGTACTTTAAACGCCTTATCCTTATTCTTGTGTTGGGATTTTTGATCTTGGCACTGTGCTACAAGTCCTGTAGGAAGGTGTGTTAAACGCACAGCAGAATATGTTGTATTTACCGATTGTCCACCAGGACCTGAGGAACAAAAGAAGTCTATACGTACATCCTTGAGCTCTATTTGAACGTCAAAATCTTCCGCTTCCGGCAAGACCATGACCGTGGCTGCACTGGTATGCACCCTACCTTGAGTCTCGGTCTGCGGAACACGTTGCACTCGGTGTACTCCAGCTTCAAACTTTAAGGTTCCGTATACATCCGTCCCAGATACTTCAAACTGAATTTCCTTATACCCACCGCTGGTACCGTGACTTAAATCTATGACGTTGGTTTTCCAACCCTTACTTTCGCAATATTTGGTGTACATACGAAATAAATCACCTGCAAAAATACTAGCCTCGTCGCCACCCGTTCCGGCACGGATTTCTACAACTACATCTTTTGCATCCTCTGGGTCTTTAGGAATAAGCATTAACTTTATTTCTTCTTCCAATTTTGGAAACTCTGATTTGGCATCATCCAATTGCATTTTTGCCATCTCTACCATTTCGGCATCACTACCATCGGATATGATTTCCTCTGCTTCCGAAATATTATTAGTTAGCTCCAGGTAATAATCTCTTTTGGCCACCAAAGCCTTAAGATCACTATATTCCTTTGTAAGCTGAACATAGCGTTTTTGATCCGTAATAATATCCGGTTGAATAATCAAATCGGAAACCTCATCAAAACGCTGCTTTACAATATTTAACTTGTCTATCATATATACTAACCTAGTCCTGCGAATTTACAATAAATTTGCACATTTTAGAACCTAAGTGACCATAATGAAACCGAAGGATTTTAGGTATAACAAACTAATATTTTAGTCACTTCTCCTCTTTTATTTACACTTAATCAAGTACTTATATTCGTCCTCTCAAACAACGAATACTTGTTTATTTACTTTTTTACGCTATAAAATTAATTTTATTCCTACGCGTAGTACTATCCTAAAAGAAAGATTCTCCTTATTAGAAAGTTTAAATAAAAAAGAAAGGTATTGCAAACACTACATCAATGGAAGATATCTTCAAAAAAACTACTGAATTTAAATTTAACGTATTTGATCCAACAAAATACCACTACTCTTCACTAGCTTATTCTCAGAATCCACAATAATAACTTCCGTACCGTCTAATTGGTTCACCAAGGCCAAACCTTGGTCTCGCCCCATACTCATTATGGCTGTAGCAAGCGCATCGCAGAGTTCCGCACTTTTAGAAAATACAGAAACCGTGTTTATCTCAGTAGCAGGATAGCCTGTTCTTGGGTTTATAAGGTCTGAATATTTGGTTCCGTTTATTGTTATAAATCGTTCAGAATTGCCTGCGGTAGCTACAGAAGATTCCAAAAGCGGTATCCATGAAAAAATGGTTTCCTTACTCATAGGATTTGCAATACCTACCAACCATTTTTCTCCGCTTTTCTTTTTCCCCCAAGTAGTAATATCGCCAGCTGCATTAATCACCCCTGCCACTACTTGTTTGGACACCAATAATTCCTTTGCTTTATCGGCAGCATATCCCTTACCAATAGCACCAAAAGAAATTCTCATTCCCCTTTGGGATAGGAAAACGGACTGATTGGAAGTATTCAATATAATCTTCTCATAGCCTACATTTGCTTTGGCTTTTGAAATCTGAGATTTAGTTGGCATAACGGTCATGGAACCATCAAACGTCCAGATGGCATCCATCCCGGCAAAAGTAATATCAAAAGCACCATTGGTGATTTTCGAAATCTGTTTAGACCTCTCAATCAATTTAAAAAGCTCCAAGCTCACCTTTACAGGCTTAATACCTGCGTTTTTATTTATCAAAGAAGTCTCCGAGTCGGTATCCCAAGAAGATATCAGCTTCTCTATCCTTCTAATTTCGCCGGCGGCTTCTTGTATATTAATGTATCCCAATTCCTCGTCTACGGACACCACGGTAATATCAAAACGACTCCCCATAAGCGTCATCGATTTTCTTACCGTTACATAGTCTTTGTCTTGTGCATACCCAATACTGGAGAAAAAACAAAGAATAAGAGCCAACGAAGTACAAGCTCCTAGGCTATATTTGATAATACCTCTATCTGCCAAAGAACTATACCCGCCAATATTGGAAAAGACAAGGAAGCAAAAATAATTCATAGCTTTTGGGATAGGGGTTAGTACTCTTTTAACTAGGAAAGAATACTAAGATTATTCAAAAATGCGCAAGATATCCCCATTAAGCTCCGTATTGTAAATCTTAAGAGCTCTTGGAGTACTGTTTGGAATCGTATTCAAAGGTGTACCGTCTTGACCAAAACGTGAACCATGCACATCACAATAAAAAGTACCTCCATTCCGATTATCAAATATAACAGCATCGTACTGTTCATGACTACAAACTTGGGAAGCAGCTACAAAATTCCCTTCCAAATTTCGAACAACAACAACTAAATTTTCACGAATAAAACCACCGTTATCAGCCAACTTGACAGCTTCAGCGCTAGTCAAATCTATAGTGAAATCTATATTTGTGGGCGGAGTAACGATATTTCCGTCATTCTCGTCATCGCTGGAGCAACCTCCAAGACACGGAAAAGTAATTGCGAAGGCAGCGCCAGCGCCTAAAGTTCTTAAAAAATCCTTTCGTTCCATAACAGCTATTTATAATAAATAACGCAGGAATAAGTACAATCGTATGCTCTAATATTCAAAGATGCCGTACGTACTTTTAATTGTTAACCTTTTAGTTTCGGAAGCCTCAACTTTACCTATAACCTGTGCGTCTACTCCAAAGGACTTGGATATTTCTATGACATCGTCAACCAAAGTAGGATTCACATAGATTTCTAATCGATGCCCACAATTGAAAACCTGGTACATTTCCTTCCAATCGGTACCAGACTGTTCTTGTATTAATTTAAACAAGGGAGGAACATCAAAAAGGTTGTCTTTAACGATATGCAAGTTATCTATAAAATGAAGAATTTTAGTTTGTGCACCACCACTGCAATGCACCATACCATGTATATCGGTACTGTTGTATTTAGATAGTAACTTTTTTACAATAGGAGCATAGGTTCTCGTTGGCGACAGCACTAATTTACCAGCATCCAAAGGTGAATTCGGCACAGTATCTGTTAATTTGGTTTTTCCGGAATACACCAAATGGGAAGGAACTTCTGCATCAAAACTTTCTGGAAATTTATCCGCCAAATACTTTGAAAACACATCGTGACGGGCAGAGGTGAGTCCGTTGCTTCCCATGCCACCATTATATTCCGTTTCGTAGTTAGCTTGCCCAAAAGAGGCCAATCCTACAATGACATCTCCAGCTTTTATATTGGCATTATCAATTACCTCACTCCTTTTAAGCCGCGCAGTAACCGTAGAATCTACTATAATCGTACGTACCAAATCGCCAACATCGGCAGTTTCTCCTCCTGTAGAACGAATGGTGATACCATGTTGCCGCAAATCGGAAATCAATTCCTCCGTACCATTTATTATGGCTGAAAGTACTTCTCCAGGAATCTTATTCTTGTTTCGACCAATAGTGGAGGAGAGCATAATATTATCTGTAGCACCAACACAAATCAAATCATCAATATTCATGATTAATGCATCCTGCGCAATACCCTTCCAAACAGACAAATCTCCTGTTTCTTTCCAATACATATAGGCCAAGGAAGATTTGGTACCGGCGCCATCGGCATGCATTACCAAGCAATAGTCCTCATCTCCCGTTAAATAATCGGGCACAATTTTACAGAATGCCTTCGGAAAAAGACCCTTGTCTATATTTTTTATAGCATTGTGAACATCTTCCTTAGCAGCAGAAACCCCGCGCTGATTGTATCTTTCACTTGTAGATGAGGACATATAATTGGTTTGAAGCAAAAATAAAGGATTTGCTTCAAACACCAAGTTGAAAAACGGCTTAGAAATGAAGCAAGTTATAAGACTATTTGATAAAAAGTAACTCGCGGTACTTTGTTAACGGCCATAGTTGGTCATCTATCAGTTTTTCCAACTTATCCGAATGCGTTCTAATCACATCAAAATAAGGTTTTACATTTTGGCAATAGGCCTCTGATTTCTTTTTAGTATCGATGATGACATTCGCCTTTCGTCTGGCATCGGTCATGGCATCAGTCATTTTTTTAATCTCCACCAAATGCTCCCCTATTTCCTCAATCATGGCCAATTGACCTTCTGAGAATTTTTTATGTGCTGCGCCATAAATATCCTTTAAGCCCGTAACATTAGTAATTAGCTTATTTTGATACGCGATTGCTGCTGGAATTATGTAGCCGTACACCAACTCATTATACACGCGACCTTCTATTTGTACGTTTAAAATATAGGTATCCAACTCCACTTCCAAGCGCGCACCAACCTCTACCTCGCTCATGACTTTGGTCGCCTTAAAAAGCGCCAAACTTTCTTTGGAGGTGAGCACTTGAAGGGCATCGGGTGTATTCCTATTGTTACTCAGTTTTCTTTTTTTGGCTTCATTCTCCCATTCTTTGCTGTACCCATCGCCATCAAACCTGATGCGTTTAGACGTTTTAATATATTCCCTTAACACATTAAAAACAGCCTCGTCCTTTTTTAAGTCTTTTTTATCAATAAGCGCATCTACCTCCTTTTTAAATTCTTGCAGCTGTTTGGCTACAATCATATTTAAAATAGTCATAGGTTTGGCAGAATTGGTCTTAGCCCCTACGCCACGCATCTCGAACTTATTACCCGTAAAGGCAAAAGGAGATGTTCTATTTCGATCGGTATTGTCCAAAAGTATTTCTGGTATTTTACCTACCACATTCAGTTTTAACTCTGTTTTTTCCTCGGGCGAAAGCTTCCCTTTAGAAACTCCTTCCAACTCATCTAAAACGCCACTTAACTGCGAGCCGATAAAAATGGAAAAAATAGCTGGAGGGGCTTCATTGGTACCCAACCTGTAGTCGTTACTAGCCGAGGCAATAGAAGATTGTAAGAGTTCCTCGTAGGTATCTACCGCTTTTATCGTATTGATAAAAAAGGTCAGAAATTGAAGGTTCTTCATGGGTGTAGATCCTGGACTCAGAAGGTTTACACCGGTATCTGTAGCCAAGGACCAGTTATTATGTTTTCCAGACCCATTTATACCTGCAAAGGGTTTTTCATGGAACAATACTTTAAAATTATGCTTGACCGCCACTTTATCCATTACGTCCATCAACAACAAATTATGATCTACGGCAAGGTTGGCTTCTTCAAAAACGGGAGCTAGCTCAAATTGATTAGGTGCGACCTCATTATGACGTGTCTTCACCGGAATACCGAGTTTGGTACATTCTTTTTCCAGCTCACTCATAAAACTTAGCACTCGGCTTGGAATAACCCCGAAATAATGGTCGTCTAATTGCTGACCCTTAGCAGCGAAATTACCCACCAAGGTTCTTCCGGTTAAAACAAGATCTGGTCTAGAATGTGCCAGTGCTTTATCAATTAAGAAATATTCCTGCTCCCAACCCAAGGTGGCATTTACCTTGGATACGTTCTTATCAAAATATTTTGCTACTGCGGTTGCTGCTTCGTCTACTGCAACCAATGCCCTAAGCAAAGGTGCCTTGTTGTCCAGCGCTTCTCCAGTATAGGACACAAATATGGTAGGAATACATAAGGTAGTCCCATAAATAAAAGCGGGCGAAGTAGGATCCCATGCGGTGTAACCCCTAGCCTCGAAGGTATTTCTTATACCGCCACTAGGAAAACTTGATGCATCCGGTTCTTGTTGTACCAACTGGTCACCACCAAACTTTTCTAAGGCAGTGCCATCTGGCAGTAAATCAAAAAACGCATCGTGCTTCTCCGCAGTAGCGCCCGTTAATGGCTGAAACCAATGCGTATAATGTGTAGCACCCATAGCTATGGCCCAACCCTTCATAGCTTCGGCTACTTGGTCTGCCATTTTACGGTCTATCTTAGATCCGGAGGAAATGGCATTTTTAACGCTTTCCAAAGCATCTTTGGTAAGGTATTGCAACATCCTTTTATCGTTGAACACATTGTTTCCAAACAAATCTGATCGTCTTCCTTTTTCATCAATAGCAATTGGAGTTCTATTATTACTGTCGGCCAGTGCCTTAAATCTAGTTAATGACATATCTATCTATTATTAATATCACAAAATTACGCCCTTAAATTATAAATATCATAAAACACCCTAAAAATAATAGGGGTCTATCTATTTATTTTTAATTTTTAGGGATTTCACCCCATAAAAATTCATATTCCTCAACAAAAAACATATTTTTGCTTGTCTATTTATTATTTTAAATATAACTACCACACATTATGAGCAAAACAAAATTAGAATACATCTGGCTAGATGGTCATAAACCAACTCAGAACATGAGAAGCAAAACTAAAGTTGAAAACGACTTTAGCGGAAAATTAGAAGACTGTCCACTGTGGTCTTTTGATGGCTCATCTACCGAACAAGCATCAGGAGGTTCTTCTGATTGTTTACTAAAGCCCGTAGCTATTTTTCCAGATCCAGTTAGAAAAAATGGATTTTTGGTCATGGCAGAAGTTTTAAGTGCTGATGGAACGGCGCATCCTTCCAATGCACGAGCTAAAATTGATGATGATGATTCCGACTTCTGGTTTGGTTTTGAACAAGAATATTTCTTAATGGATACAAAAACCGATTTACCATTAGGATTTCCCCGTGGAGGATTTCCTGGGCCACAAGGCAAATACTATTGCTCTGTAGGTGGTAGATATACTTGGGGTAGAGATCTTGTTGAAGAGCATGCGGATTTATGTATTGAAGCCGGGTTAAATTTTGAAGGTATCAACCAAGAAGTTGCCCCAGGACAATGGGAGTTCCAATTATTTGCTAAAGGAGCCAAAAAAGCAGGCGATGAGATTTGGATTGCCCGTTATTTGTTGGATAGATTAACCGAAAAACATGGGTATTATATAGAATACCATCCTAAACCAGTAAAAGGAGATTGGAATGGATCTGGAATGCATGCCAACTTCTCGAATACAACCTTAAGAACATGCGGTTCTAAAGAAACCTATGAAAAAATATGTGAAGCATTTAGGCCAGTTACTGAGGAACATATGGACGTATATGGCGAGTTTAATGACGAACGTTTGACAGGTTTACACGAAACTGCTCACGTTTCTGATTTTTCTTACGGAGTTTCAGATAGAGGAGCCTCCATTAGAATTCCTATTATTACGGTAGAAAAAGGATGGAAAGGATGGTTAGAAGACAGAAGACCAGCTTCTAATGGTGATCCGTATAAGATTGCAGGAAGAATTATTAAAACGGTTAAAAGTGCTAATATCAAATAACAATTATACCGTTTGTATATTATAAAAAACGCCTTGGAAATTCCAAGGCGTTTTTTTATTCATCTATATTTTGTAATGGCGTATTCATCCAATAGTCATCAAAATTATCTGGTTTTAACATGGGTTGGTCTTGAAAAATAGGGCGGTCTTTTTTCATGAACAAGGTATCTTTTAATACGCTACCGTTAGGCTTTATCTCTTGCACAAAAAATTCTCGATATTGCTTATAGTCTTCATAGGTTATTTCATTAACCGTGGATGTCAGTGCTTCGTTCTTTACGTTTAATACTTCTAAGGAAAGGCGCAGATCTTTTTTGCCTATGTATTCTGGGGAATACAGAATTTCTACCATGTCCTTAAAATTATCATCCTCTTTCGGAAAAAGCTCTACGTTGCTGCCACGCACTTTAATTTCGCTTAAGGTAATTTGTTGACCGCGAAAACTTAAAATATAGTTCCTTCTGCTTACTCCTGTTTTCTCATCAACAAAATCACTGAACTGGACCACAAAACAACCCCTGCTGCCATTCCATTTAAACTTTTCCACATGAAATAAAGGGGCTTTTTGAACTTTAAAATTATTAAAGAAAGAGATGTAATTCGGAAACATTTTTTCAGACTCCCGCTTGTATTCCGTAATAATCTCAAAAACCACTTCAAAACCAATACCATGCTTGCTTACTTGCCCTCTTAGTAATTTAAGTTTGTCATCATAAAGGGTATACTCCATCTTATGAATCGCATAATCCGTTTTTGATATGTACAGTTTGCCTACGATATTATTTTGTTGCATTGACTGTTTAAAAGTGATGACGAACAATTCTTCGCCATCTTGTTTGATGTTATTTTCCCTTTTAAAAGAATGGTTACGAATAAAATCGCGCTCCAGAACATTGACAAAATCAAAAGAATTTATCTTATAATTTCGAAGGGCATCATGAATACGTAAAATCGTGAATTCGTTGCCACCATAACCCCACAAATAAGCATTTTCAATCACTTTATTACGATTTTCATAATCATACGCCACCTTACTATCTTCATCTTGTTCAAAAGTTTCATTGGGGCGATAGTCGTAAATGCGCACTTTAGATTCTTTTTCGTCATCGGTATCAAAACCACTGACGACTACCTCTAAAATCGCCTCGTTTAGATTCACGTAATTGTCATCTTTAATTTGGTAGTCCCGATAATAGCCGATAGCCGAAAAGTTTTGTGCAGGATAATTATTGACAATACTCTCAATGGCCCTACGCACAATCCTCTTGGCCGAGAGCTCGCGTTTCTTTTTGGCACTGACCACGGCTTCCGACAAAGAGAGCACACCTGGTATCAAGTACAGTATATTAGTATCGTACGGGGAAAGGCCTTGCAGTTCAAACGCTTTTTTTTCATAACCCATGGAAGAAACTCCAATAGAATCAATTACTTCCAGATAGCTTAAGGGCAAACGAAAACTACCGTCCATATTGGTAATAACCCCTTTTGCCTTTCCAATAAGGCGTACAGTAGCAAAAATTATGGGCTCTCCGGTTTTTTGATCCAGTACTTTAGCTTGTAGAAATTCTTGGTTTTGGGCCAAGAGTTTACCATGTGTAGCTAAGACAACTAACAGAATGAAAATATAAAATATAGTTTTCTGCATTTAAAATGGATTCGTTTAACTAATTGTAATATACACAAAGGTTAAATAAACTCCAAGTAGAATCAAGCCATCGCGCCACCCTAAACGCAAGCCTTTTGGAATAAATACCAAAGGTAAAATCAAGAAAGAAATACCCAACATCCAAAAGATATCATTGGAAAGTAATCCTTGATCCATAACTTTTATAGGCGTAATAATGGCAGTAATACCGAGAACTGCCAATAAATTAAAAATGTTGGACCCTATTAGATTTCCCAAGGAAATCGCTTTTTCTTTATTGATTATCGCAATGATAGATGCAGCCAATTCTGGAATACTCGTGCCCACAGAAACGATGGTAACAGCTATAACCCGTTCACTTACACCAAAATTTGTAGCAAGGCCAACAGCACCCGTTATCAATAATTCCGAACCACCCCACAAGGCAGCAGCACCAAGACCGAGATAAAGAGCGGTCTTCCAGATAGGCATCATGACCGAAGGCTGTTCTACATCCTCCTCTACCGCCTTTTTTTGAAAGCGCAATAGATATACCAAAAAGATAAAAAGAAAAGTAACCATTATAATACCTTCATACATCTGCAAGACACCATCAAAATAAATAAAGAAGAAAAACAACATGGAGGCCAGCATCATTACGGGCCAATCTGTTGTATAAAAACTACGTTTTACATCTATATTACTTAACAATATCGTTATGGCTAAAACAAGGCCTAAATTGGCAATATTAGAGCCTACTACATTCCCTAGGGCTAAATCGGGAAAGCCATCGAGAGCAGCATTTATACTTACGATTAGCTCTGGAGCCGACGTAGCAAATGACACCACCGTCATCCCAATTACAATCTTGGGTATGTTCAGTTTTAAAGATAAGTCCACGGCCGATTTCAACAGCCAGTTACCTCCAGCAATCAACAGCAGCAAACCACCTAGCACGAACAAAAAATTCTGCATACTTCTAGTTTTGAACAAATATAACGGAACAATATGAGTATTCAATCGCTATTATAGTCTTTGGAAAATCCATAAAACACATGATAAAACGCACCTAGACTACCAAAAAAATTAAATTGAAGAACTAACCATTTAGTAATGAGGAAATGAAGAGAAGTACTCATAAAAGGTACTGAAACTACCTTTGAAAATCAATCTAAATATGTAAACATTAAACAATAGGAGTCAAACAAAATAGCTCATAATACCTCAGCAAACGATATAATTTCCATTGAGGATGCCACCACGAGCCCAATTATAAGAATCACTAGTAGCCCAGCTAACGTGAGTTCCCTTATACTTATGGATAGCAAAAAGGAATCCCACAAACAAATAGAAGATTTGAATCAGGATAAAATTACCTCTACACGTGTACTAAAGGGACAAGCAGCTATCAAAGAATATGGCGAAGAATAAGAAAATGGCGTTATTCTTATAACCGTAAAGCAGAACTCATTCAATGCTAAATACGCACAAAGTCTTCAGAAAACCTATCCAATAAATGGATAGGTTTTTTGTTTTCAAAAAAATGAAAAGGACTTTAATTACCCGTTGTAGAATGAAAATGCCCTAGTAAACTAAAAATCGCATCAAAAACCCTCTACAAAAATTACATATTCAAATACTTAAAGACACTTATGATTACAAAATAAAACTTTCTTGTAGCAATTATAAAAAATACTGAAACAGACTTGATTATTTAACTTACAGTACTGTATGCAATTGTATCAATTTTACTAGTTTCCCTTGCAACTATGCTTTTCTTTCCTATATCTTATTTGAATAATTGATTATAAAAGCTATTAACATTACTAAAAACTATAGAAATGATGAACCTTATAAAACTATTACTGTATTTAATACTAACGATTGTATTGTCCAATTTTTAGAACTAAAATAATATACAAGTAAAGAGGTAATAACTGGTAGTATGACAATGGAGGAAGTTTACGGATGGTTAAAAATATAGCAATTAAAAATACGACAAAAGCCGCATTTTTAATTTTGTATTTTTGAGCGACAAACCAAAACTAACCAAGATGTACACCTTCCTAGCCAAATTAAACAAGGTCCTGCTTCCCTCCTACTCAAAACAGCGTTTAGACCTTTCAAAGGCCTCAAAATTACAAATGATCATTATCGGATGGCGCTACTTCGTAACTACCAAAGCGTTAGATCAGTAAGATATCAAGGAACGGGTTGGCCAAGTTGCAATCTTTCCACGGCCTTTTAAAAATTCCAGTTCCAGTAAAAAATTAAACTGTACTATTTCCCCACCGGCGCGTTGCACCAGTTTCGCAACGGCACTAGCAGTTCCTCCAGTAGCCAGTACATCATCATGAATCAGCACCTTCTCACCTTCTTTAATGGCATCAATATGCATTTCTAGGACATCACTACCATACTCTAGCGCAAAGCTTTCACTAAGCTTCGTGTAAGGCAACTTGCCAGGTTTTCTCACGGGTACAAAACCTGCTTGTAATTTTTGAGCCAATATAGGTCCAAAAATAAAACCCCTGCTCTCCATTCCCACTACCTTATCAATTTTGACATCTCCAACAAGCAACGCCAGTTGCTCAGCCGCTTTAGTGAACGCAACGCTATCCTGCAATAACGGCGTTATGTCCTTGAATAAGACACCTTCTTTTGGAAAATCTTTTATATCCCTTATGTACCTCTTAAAATTCATTTCGTTTATTACTTGTGCTAAGTTAAGCCAAAACCGATGCATAATCCTATACACCTTTATAGGACATAGCGTTGTTAAAATATAATTCTTTAGCTAAGCCTATACACCAATTTCTTGCTTGCGCTCGTCCTAAGTTCTGCCATTGCCATAATAGGAATTTAGGCACTAACTAAACACTGGTTTATTTTGTGTTAAAAGTAAAAAGAAATATATTTGCAGCCCATTACGGGGGAAATAAATGGCCCTGTGGCGCAACTGGATAGCGCATCTGACTACGAATCAGAAGGTTACAGGTTCGAATCTTGTCAGGGTCACATAAAGCTAAAAGTCCGCATACCAGTGCGGACTTTTTTGTTGTTGAGAACGTCATAAGTCACAGATTTCCATAATTAATAAAATACAAAATAGGTGTAACTTCCTTTATCCTATGTATTTCTTAATTTCCTACTCTGAACTTATTCCGCATAAGAAATACTATCGCATTCAATACTACCGCGTATCTAGTATCTCGAAGGCCTTCAAAATTTATGAATAGGTGGCTTCAACAAAACTACTTTCTTTCCTATATTCGCTGCAGACATAAGCGCAAAAGGATGACATAATTATGTCTAACCCTATTCCAGGAGGCAAGGTATACGATAAACATTCACTAAAAATTATCTAAAAATGAAAAACATACTCGTAATTATTAGTGTTTTCGTTATGCTTCAAGTCGAAGCCCAGACACCAAAATTCCAAGGACAACCCCCAATCAAAATAATAAATACCGAATCAAAACCAATACAAACACAATGGAAAGGGAAATCTACTTTTAAGGATTCAGATGTTATTTTTTCAAATGACTTTGTGGGTGCCAGGCTAAACGGAATAGTTAAAAGTAACGACAGCACTTATACTGCTTTAATTACTTCAGAAAATACACCAATAAATATAAGTCCATGGTATGCTTTTAAGGTATGGGCTGCTGAAAAGCAATCAATAGATTTGGTATTAACCTATCAAGAAACGGTAAAGCACCGCTATTACCCTAAGTTGAGTAGTGACGGCATACATTGGTCATCACTCGATTCCATTAACTACATCGAATATGAAAAAGGGGATGCCGATTTTGGACCTGGCGCACTTCCATTATTTGTAAAGATGAGAATAGAGATTGGACCCGACACTCTTTGGGTTTCCGGTCAAGAATTGGAGACCTCTAGCCGCGTTTTTAGTTGGGCAGATAGTTTGTCCCAAAAACCTTTTGTGCAAACAAAAAGTATTGGAAAAAGTGAACAAGGCAGAGATTTGAATATGCTAACGGTAGGCGACCCAGAGTCCAAGAATATGCTCATTGTTATTTCAAGGCAACATCCGCCAGAGGTTACTGGATATCTTGCAATGAAGGCTTTTATTGAGAACCTCAGCTCCGACTCCAAATTAGCTCGTAAATTCAGAAAAAAATTCACGACTTATGTGATTCCCCTCATGAACCCTGATGGAGTGGATAATGGCCATTGGCGTCATAATGCGGGTGGCATAGACCTGAACAGGGATTGGGCAAATTTTAACCAACCTGAGACACAGGCAGTAAAAGCATTCATGCAAAATAAAATTAATGAAACACAAGGTAAATTCTATTTTGGTATTGATTTTCATTCTACTTGGGACGACATTTATTATACAGTAGATCCAAAGTTAAAAGGGAATATGCCAAACCTTGTTTATGATTGGCTTGATGCTGTTAAAAATCAAATCGACGGCTATGACCCTAATGTAAAACCAAACGATAAAATTGAACCTACCACCGTTTCCCGAAACTATTTTTTTGCGGCTTACGGCGCAGAAGCTTTAGTTTTTGAAATTGGGGATAATACTCCTCGTCCGTTTATAAAGGAAAAAGGGCGTATTAGCGCCAATGCATTAATGGAGCTGATGTTAAAACGTCTTAAAAAATAGCAGCTCCAGGGTACAATAGATTGAGGGTATTTTTCAATTTACTATTCCCCTTTTAACCCACTATTTTCCATCACGGTTTCAAAGGTTGCCCAATCGGTTTTCATAAAATCCGTTACCGCTGTGGAAAAATCCGAAATGAGCACGGTAGCTTGTTCTAGGGTTTGCCTATGTTGTTGAGAAGGCACCTTAGTTTGTGCTGCTGCTATACGTAAGGCTTCTTGAATTTTGGAAAAGGGTGATGTTTCAAAAGACTGCCACGCTCCTAATTGCCTTTCGGGTTTTGGAGTCTGCCCTTTAGAACGAAGCAAATTCAAGGCTACCTTGAAGTCATTAATTTTTAAAACCAAGGCCTCCTTTGATTCTCCCTTATGTTCTTTTACTTGCTCTGAATATTTTTCCAGCACTTTCATTTTCACATCTAGCTCTACTAAATACTTGGACAACAGAAAAACCTGACTATCCACCTCTTTTCTGAAGTTGTACAAGGCTTCGTCTACATTGGGTTCCAGGTCAAATCTTGGATCCGGAATCACCTTTACGCTAGTCATGTCGGTAAACGATTCATATTTTAATATAATAGTATAATCGCCTGGAACTACTGGAATATCCCTTGAAAAATCATCTTGCCATGCACCTGGCAAAGAAGCCGAAGTCTCGTCAAGTTTCCAAATGATATAATTCAGTCCTTTGCTTAGTTCCTTGGTTTCTAAACTATTAACCAACCTATTGTAAGCATCATATACCTCAGCTTTGACTCCAGTCCCTGCAACTGGTTCTTCTGATATATAAAAAGGAATCTTAGTTTTTTGAAAGACTTTATTTTCACCTTCAAAGGTAGTATGAAAGCCTGTCCATATATTTCCGGGCGGATTAATGAACAATCCTTTTACTTGTACAGCATCGTTCATGGGCAAGGCCGTTATCCTAGCTTTCAATCGGTTTCCTGCAATTTCCCGTAAGGATAATAAATCATCCATCACCCAAATAGCCCTACCAAACGTCCCTACAACGAGGGCAGATTCCGGCTCCTGAATTTTTAAATCCATGGTAGAAACAGAAGGAAAACCATTTTTAAACTGGGTCCATGAGTTTCCTGTATCCATACTAACCCATAGTCCATTTTCGGTTCCTAAAAACACCAAATTGGGTTCCACCGGGTCCTGTATTACGCTTAACGCATATCCCTTTACCGTATCCCCTTGGGCCAATCGCATCCAACTTGCACCAAAATCATCGGTTTTAAAAAGGTAGGTTTCATAATCACCCTTCCTGTAATTGTTGACCACCATCCAGGCAGTTCCTACAATATATCTTGAAGCTTCAATTTGGGCTATCCAAGCTTCTTTGGGCATGCCTTTAACGTTTCTAGTACGGTTTTTCCAAGTCGCACCACCATCTATAGTTACCTGTACTTGACCATCATCGGTGCCCGCCCAAATCACGTTTTTATCGATAGGACTTGGGGCAATAGTTAAAATAGAATTATAACGCTCCGCGCCAGAAACGTCTAGGGTAAGTCCCCCATAATCGGCCTTTTGATGTTCCGGATTGTTGGTGGTCAAATCGGGAGAAATAATCTTCCAAGCCGCCCCTTTATCTCCAGTCAAATGCACAAATTGCGAACCATAATAGGCCGAATTCGTATCAAAGGGATTTCTAGCAAAACCTGCATTCCAGTTAAAGCGTAAGGCCGTTTTTACATCGGGAGCCGGTGGAATAATATTCACATAATATCCTGTTACTTTGTCATACCTATATAAATTACCATTTTGGGAAGATCCATACCCAAAGCGGGAATTATCTAAATCCGGAGAAATATCAAATCCATCACCACCCACCAAATACTGCCAATACAAGGTGCGTATACCACCCCTTTTCCAAGTATATGCAGGACCAGACCAGTTACCATTATCCTGCATACCGCCATACACATTGTAAGGCTTATCATTATCTACACCTACATGGTAAAACTGCGCCACAGGTATGGTCTCCGGAAAATACCAACTTTTACCGTGATCATAGGTAATGCCCAAGCCGCCATCGCCCCCTATGATAAAATGTTGTGCATCTTTGGGGTTTACCCAAAACGCATGAAAATCGGCATGAATTCCCTTTGTTTCATCAGCAGGAATCATTGGAATAGTATCAAACGTAGTGCCACCGTCATAACTGACGGACAAGGGCTGATAAATATTATAAACCCTATCTGCATCTTCTGAATCTACGGCGAGGTCTTGAAAATAGAAAGGCCTGTTATTTGCAAATTTGGGATTATCGTTTATTAATTTCCAATTAGCACCCCCATCGTCACTGCGGTATATGGCGTTCTTCTTTGCTTCTATCTTTGCATAGATTCTACTAGGTTCGGAAGGCGCTATGGCAAAACCTATTCTGCCCAAATTACCGGACGGAAGACCTTCCTTAACCCCCAATTTTTTCCAATTCTCTCCCGCATCATTTGATACATAGAGTCCTGAACCTTCGCCTCCCGATGTAAAATAATAGGGTGTGCGCTCATGCTCATAAAGTGCAGCAAAAAGCTTCTTTGGATTGCTTGGGTGCATCACCAAATCTGCAATTCCTGATTGATCATTGGAAAACAGGATTTTTTTCCAATGTAATCCTCCATCTATTGACTTATAAAGACCTCTATGCTCATTTGCAGTAAACGGGTCTCCCATGGCACCCACATAAATAGTATCTGGATTTAATGGATCTATACTAATTCTATGGATGGTTTTGGTAGCTTCCAATCCCATATGTTCCCAAGTGCGGCCGCCATTCACACTTTTAAAAATACCCATACCCAAATTCATTGAGTTCCTTGGGTTTCCTTCACCCGTCCCCACCCAAACGACGTTTGGATTGCTTTGCTGAATAGCCAAGGCACCAATATTCTGTGTAGGCTGTTCATCAAATACGGGTGTCCATGCGGAACCTCCATTTTCGGATTTCCAAACCCCACCGGATGCGGCCCCCACGAACATCATTTTTGGATTGGCCGTAACCACATCGATTGTTGTAATACGGCCACTCATATTGGCGGGACCAACGTTTCTAATCTTTAAGTTTTTTAAAGTTGAAAAATCCATCTGTTGGGCAACAAGAAAATCAGATGAATATACTAGTAGGGCAATAAATAGGACTTTAAACCACATAGGAGAATTCGTTTTCTTCAAAAATAAGAATCGTTTTTCTAAAGTGAAGCAGAACCACACCTATTAACTAAAATCGAAATTAAATGAAACTGTAAAATTCACGAATAGAATAGGAGATAT